>JAMPHU010000041.1 GCA_023663225.1 Candidatus Gastranaerophilales bacterium | reverse complement strand
TCAAGGTTCATCCGCCGCCTCATCAGCGGCAACTTTGAAAGTATATCACACTTCCCTCTCCCTTGTCAACATCTTTTTTGACTTTTTTCAAGTTCGAAAAACGCTGTCTCGGATGCTGACAGGAGAACTCCTCACACGGGGTTTCCTCCGTGAGGGGATTCTTAATATACCACATTTTTACAGGTCTTGTCAAGCACTTTTGCGGAATTTTTACACTGTCACGCAACAGTTCAGCCTTTTCAAATTGCCCAAATGTTACGGAAAGTTACGCTCCAGCGGGGTAATCATTCCCATTCGGACACGCTCCCGCTCGATGAAACACGTAGCGGCACATAAGCTGACAAAGTACGTCAGCTAAGTGCCGACGCGTTTCAACGGTTCCTCATGGGAACAATTACCCCGCTAGAGCTAAGTAACCGACAATGACATACAGTTTTGCCGATTGTTGTGAGCCAAAATTGTGCGGATGGTATACTTTTTGGAATTGTGGGATACAGGAGCAAAGGTTACAGAGAATACTTTCTGTGGCGTGAGTCAGATGTGGAGATGAGACTCCGGCGATGCCCGTCCAATGGCGGGCATTGCCGTGCATGAGGCTCATCGGAACGCCTATCTGGCCGTCACAGAAAGTATTCTCTGTAACCTTTGCTCCGTCCCGAAGTCGTCCCGAGTCGAAACCACAATCCCTTTATGGCTGAACTGTTACGTGTCAGTTACTTAACTCCAGTCCCCAAAACCCAAATCATTACCACCAACCGCTTACTTATGTACACTCTGTCATTGCACCACCGTACTAATCACAATGTTCTCCGCCGAAATATCTGTCTTTCTTTTCACGATGTCCTCAATCTGAGCCCTCTGAGCGTCAGTCAGTTCTGTGGCGTTCACCACCACATCAACCGCATCCCCATTGATGCTGACCACTACATCCGTAAATCCCTTCGCCTCTAAAAGAATCTCCGCAGCCGCCTCTTTCTCCGCTATTTCCGTCAATCTGATCATACTGTCTACAGCTTCCTGCTTCTGTTCTTCAGTCAGACCGGCGCTCTCGATCAGTTCCAGCAAAGTCTCTTTGTTGCGGGCTCTGGTCTGTTCCTTCAAAAGTTTGGCTTCCGCTAAAATCTCGACCCCGTTCGATGAGGTAAAGACCGCCTCGCCCGGAATCTCCCCTTCCTCCGGCGTCGCCTGCGCCACTGTCATACCCTCATCCAGATAATCCTCCGTGATAAGGTTGTCATCCGAATCCAAGCTTTCAATGTCCGTCAGTCCTACCGACAGAAGATCTTCCTCCGACAGATCGAGCATCCCGTCCAACCCCACAGCATCCTGCAAATCGGTGGCGGTATAGTTCTCCGTGATGATGCCGTCCGCATTGACTATACTTGCATCTTTATCGTCCGTATCCATGACCGTCAGATACTCTTCCTCCAGATTGGTTCCCGCAAATTGCAAATACCCTGCAATCGCAATCATAATCGCAAGTGCGGTGATCATAAGCTGATTCTTTTTGATTAGGTTTTTCACAATGTTCTCCCTTTTCCCTTTTACTACTTCATTGTATGAGCCTGTATGAAAAAATATGCTCCCCTCTATCGCATCTTCACTACTTTTATCTTGTGCATGCCCACGTCAAAAAGCGCCTGCACCACTTCCGTGATAGACTTATCCATTGTGCCGTTTCCGGCGCCTTCCGCCACCACTACCACACCTTCCACGCTCGGCAGGATCGTCTTGGCCACATAAGGCTCCCTGTCATTCCCCGATGAACGATACACAGTGGTCTCCGTCCGGTTGGTCTGGAGGATACTGCGGCTGCCTCCCTCCGAGTCCGTCTCGTCGGTCTGGGTGCCTTCGCTCGCGCTGTCTTTCACCACCACCAGTTCCTCCGTGGAAGATAACGTGATCATAACCTCCACCTTGCCCACACCGTCCATACCGGACAAAATCTTCTCCAGCTTTTCTTCCAGATAAGCCGCATATTCCGCCTGGGAAAAACCAATTCCGCCGACGTTTTCCCCTGACTCTATGACATCGCCCTGACCTACAGACGGCGTCGTCCCAAACAAAGCGCCATCCTCCAGTTCCTCCTTCGCGCCCCTTGTAGGCAACGCAATAATAAACAAAAGCACCCCGCCCAACACCAAAATAATCAAATTATCCCTCGTAAACCACCTTTCATATCCCCTCCTCTCAATCCACTCCCTAATCCTCCCGACTACCTTCTCCACAATCTCAACCCCCTATCTCTACCCTTTCCACCGGCGCGACAACCTCCCCCCGCCCTTCTTCCAACTCCTTCTCCTCCAACTGTTCCTCCAACCGCTCCTGCAACTGTTGCAGCGTCATTTCCTCCAAAAGCTCCTCTGATCGGGCAGCCTCCCCCTGCGCCTGTTCCATCCCCTGCTCCAACTGCCTCTGAAACCGCTGCATCCGCTCCCAAAATTCCTCCCCGCCGTCTCCGCGAAGCAGACTCCCAATCGGCTGAAAGATCTGCACCAAGATCATAACGCTCACCAAAAGCTTCATATATTTTTCATAAGATTTGTCAGGTCTAAAATGAACGATAGCCTGGGCACAGACCATAAAGATTCCTATTTGACAGATCGATCTCAAAAACAATCCTCGCATATATCCTCCCTCTAAAAACCTCTGTTCGTGGCCGTGGCTACGATAGCCAGGCAGATCACAAATAAGAGCATGGCCGTCCCCGCCACACGAAAGAGCAAAAGTCCCGCATCCCCCGTGCGGTTGGCGCAGGAAGTGATGCGTTTATCACTGACGATGCCCATGAAAGCCGCGGCCCCCTTGATCAGAAAAGCAATCAAAAAAATTTTCAAGAGAGGCGCTACACACATGGCCAGCAATAAGATAAGCAGTACGACTCCAATACTGTTCTTGATCACCACCGCGGAACCTACCACCAGTTCCACCACGCCGTCCGCCGCGTTTCCCACACCTGGTATAGCGCCGATGGTCTTTTGCAGTACAGTAGCGTTCAAAGAGTCGATCATGGGACTGACTGCGGCCTGAAACACACTGACTCCTGTCACCACCCCCAGAGAAGCCTTCAAGATCCAGCCGATCCCCTTCCCCAAAAGTTCAATCAGAAGCGTCAGCCTTTCCTCAATCCAGATGCCGTTCACAATAGAGAGCATCATATAACTGTAGATCAGTGGCAGCGCCACCCCCGCAAGGATACTCTCCACCCCGTAAATGATGAGCAAAAGCAGTTGATAATAGGCGCTGACAGTGGCCGCTCCGGACGCCACGCCCACGGCCATCAGATAGGTGGGCACCAAAAGCTTGACAAACAAAACAATATCTTCCATGACAGTCAAAGCCGTCTCCGCCGCCTGGGTAAAACATTTCAACAATACCGCCGCCAACAACAGATAGAGAAAATAAAATCCCATATCCGCCACCTGGTGCTTGTCAAAAATCTCCACAAAATGCGTCAAAAGAGCGGAGAGGATCCCCAATATGATCAGCCAGACCAGTATATTTTTTAAACCCGCCGCCGAGTCCGCCATCCCCTGTATGGTCCCTTGGAAAAAGTGGGTGAGCGCTCCCAGCACATCCCCTGTCATCACTTCCGCAAAAAGCTCCTCCATCGTCATCTCAGACTGCGGAAAGAGCGCATCCATCCCTTCCTGCAAACTGTCCAGTCCGTATTCCTGCCAGATGCCATCCATCCCTGCATTTTCATCAAATATCCTGATATCTCCGGTCAAAAACATTTGTTACATCTCCCTCAGATCATTCCCTGAATCTGCTCGATCACAGCAAAAAGAATCGGAAGTCCCGCAAACATGACAGACAACTTTCCCAAAATCTCAATCTGGCTTGCCACAGCGCCAAAACCGCCATCCTTGCAAATACTGGCGCTGAACTCACAAATATAGGTGATTCCGACCACCTTCAGCAAAATCGTCAGATATCCACCGGATCCGCCCAGATATTCGCTCACCTGTGACATTTGTTCCATCACCGTCTCTACCTGGCGGAGACAAAAGCAAAAGATCAAGATACTGATGCCAAATCCGATATACATGCCATACTCCGGCCTCTGCCCTTTAAACTGTACCGCCAGCAGCACCCCTGCCACACCCAGGATTCCAACCTTTACAATTCCTGACATCCTCTCTCCTTTACATGACAAACAACGATTGGATCGTCTGAAACAATTCATAAATATATGGCACGATCCAGGTCAATACTAAAATCAATCCCGCCAGGCTCACCAGAAAGGAATGTTCCTCCCTTCCGCTGTGCTTTAACACCTGTCCCAGCACAGTGACCAAGATCCCCACCGCTGCAATTTTAAAAATCAGACTCACTTCCATCGCAATCTTCTCCTACAGCAACAGAATCACTAACAACAGACCGCTCATCACACCCAGGCTCAGCGCTATGCGGCTCCTGCCCGCAAGCTCTGACTCTAACAGCTCCACTCTGCGCGCCAACTGTTCCCTGCTTAACGCCATCCATTGAATCTGCATGTCCCCCTCCGCAAAACCGCTCTGTGCGGCAAAGCGCAGAAAGATATCCCGATCTTGTGAGGTGAGCGGCACCCCCTCCAAGCACCTCCCCATCTTCTCTGCAAATACCTCACCAAAGCAAATCCCACTGTTACAGCGCATCTCCTCATATATTTCCCCGAGACAACTTTGAAAAGGCTCCCCTGTCCGCTCCGCCACATGCCGGCAGCACTCCGGCAAGGTGGAACGGCTGTACCGAACCTCGCTCATCAGGAGGTCCAAAATCTCTCCGAGCCGCCTGAGAATAGACAGACGGCTCCGAAATTGTTCCCGATACCACATGCCCAATCCCACGGCCCCTCCCATGATCATAGCCGTTCCCAACAAGCGAAGCATAGATTTCCTCCTTTTCACAGACCTTTAAAAGATCGGGTTTTCCGCCTTTTCTTCCCAGAATCAGGCACAGGTCAAAAAGTTGTTCCCCTATAAAACGACTCTCGCCAAGTTTTCTCGCCACATCCTCTATCTGTTCTCCGTGCACGGTGGCAAGGAGACTGCATCCGCAGGAAGCTGCCAAATGCAGCGCCTCCATGTCCGCTCTCCCTCCCAATTCATCCACAGCGATCACTTGGGGCGCCATGGAACGCAGCAGCACGTTCATCCCCAACGCCTTGGGACAAGCGTCCAGCACATCCGTCCGCATCCCCACATCATTTTGAGGCTGTCCCAGATAAGAACCTGCGATCTCCGACCGCTCATCCACCAATCCCACGCACATCCCCTCCCCGTAGTCGTTGCCGTCGGATATCCTGCGCACCAGGTCCCGCAAAAGCGTTGTCTTTCCACAACCCGGCGGCGACAGGATCAGCGTATTTTTGATTCTCCCGTTTTGATACAGATGAGGCAGCACTCGATCTGCCGCCCCCTTGATTTCGTGGGAAATGCGAATGTTCATATAATGGATATGTTTGATGGTGCGGATGCCGCCGTCGCTCCCCAGCACAATCTGCCCTGCCAGACCGATCCTGTGTCCGCCCGGCACCGTGATAAAGCCTTGCCGAAGCTCATCCTCAAAAGCATAGAGTGAATAATTACAAATATGTAAAAGCAGCTCTTCCAGCTCCTCCTCACCCGCACAATAGGCGCGCTCCCGCTGTCCGGTCAGCTCGCCCTCCTGACCTAGAAACCATTCCTGCCCCGCCATCCTGACAAACACCGGTCTGCCCGCGCGAAGTCTGATCTCCTCCACCTTGTCCCCCTCCGCTGCCACGCGGCTCCAAAAGGCTCGTCTCTTTTGAGGGAACATTTGTAACATCCCATTTTCCATTCTCCCACCCCGCGATCTATTTGACTGTTGTTCTATATATATGAGTGCTCGTCCGAGATATGACTATAAATGATACGACAAAAACAGGCAACAAAAAAACCGTTGCAAAAACAGCTTATCCGGCTGCTCTTGCAACGGCTTCTCTCAAGTGGAAGCAAAGGGGCTCGAACCCTTGACCTCCCGCTAGTCAGGCGAGCGCTCATCCCAGCTGAGCTATGCTTCCCTGTATGCGCTTTCGCGCCTTCCTATAATGGATAATGACTATGTACATGCATATTGTAACACAGATTTTTTGAAATGAAAAGAAAAATTTCTACATCAGTTCACAGCCGCAGCGCTCCGCCGCTTCTTGTACCATTCCAGCGCCACAAACACTGCCGCGCAGACGATACTGACTCCTATGCCCAAGTACTTGCCTGCGGGCACATTGCGCAGCTCCACGCGGTAGCTGCCAGGCTCCAAGTCCAAAGCGATCAGGCATCCTCCAAACAGTTCACAGGGCGTCTCCTCGCCGTTCACAAGCACCGTCCAACCCTTCTCGTAGGGCACGGACAAGATCAGCCGTCCGGCTTCTGTGAGCGTGATCTCCCCGCTCACGGAGGAGCTGTCATACGCCACATTCTCCAGATGCCGCTCGGACAAAGCCGCGAGCGCCTGGGTAAGCGCCTTCTCGTTGAGCCGGTACACGTTCACAGTGATCTTGGGCGTCTCATCCTCCTCGTCCCCGTTGGTGAGCGTAATCTTATCCCCCTTCATCAGATAACCCAGATAGAGGATCGAGTCCGCCTTCAGATCGCTGTAACTCTCCAATTCCAGCTCTCCTCCGACCACATCCACCTTCTTGGTACCGCCGGTGGTGAGCAGCGCATAATAGAGGCCGTCCTGTTCCGCGCTCAGGCACACATCATCCCCCTGACTCTGGGAGGACACCCGCACAAACAAAGGCGGAGCAACGCCCAGACCGCTCACGATACGATTCTGTACAAGGATCGGATTCCCACCTTCCTCCGCAAAGTCAAACCCTACAGGCGCCACATAGCCAAAGGGCAGCGTCGCCTGATTTTCATACAGATACACTTCATTGCTGTTGGTCATAAGCGTATAAAGCGGATTTTCATACTTATCCGACTCCCCGAACATATAGTTCACATTCAACAGCGCCGATGCGAGAGGCGTCGCCCCGTCAAATCCATAATAGACCTTGCTGTTGCGCATCCCCAACATTCTGTACATGTCCATCACACTGGAATTCATGGTGGAGGAAAAGAGAGAGGCCGTGGGATAAGCCGCCAAAGTCCCGTCGTTCTTGGTCTTTCTGGTAAATTTCTCCATCCGGTAGAAACCGTCATCCTGCTGCCTGACATAGGCGTAGAGCGCCTTATAATCTTCAAGCGGCTCCAAATATGCTAAGCGGCTGGTGGTGCCGAAACTGGTATTGATGGAATTGACGGCGAGTTCTGTCACCACCGCCACAAGCGTCACCAAGACGATGATCCTTCTCGTCCGCCTCTCCTCCCTGGTGCGCGCCAAGTAAAGCAAAACCGCATACACCGTCACAAACAAAAGCGTCAGCATCTCAATGCCTGTGTCAAAATCTTCGCTCTCGACAAACTTCTCACAGGCCAGCAAAAACGCCACAGCCGCCAGATAGCCGTACAAGATCTGCTGCCTGGGCGTCTCCTTTCGATTCCGAAAAGCGTCGTAGCACATGGAGATCACAAGCAGAATATAGATAAAAGATTGTCTGGCCGGAAGCGAATCCGGATAATTCATTCCATGCCAGACGATATCCGCCATATTGGTGGCGAAGCTGAACAAAAAGATGCCCGCCAGCGCCAGATGACAGAAACGCCGCCTGATGGGAATCCCCTTGTTTAAGGCGTACATGGGCAGCAAGAGAAATACCGCCGTCCCACAGTAGATATTCGGCCAGTGCTCCAGCCCCCGCTCCGTGGTCACGGCCAGACAATGCCTCGCCAACTCATCCAGCACGGGAAAATAGGATTCCAACGTCTCCGGAAAACTCACATCCCCAAAGTCCGTGGCAAGGATCGCATACAGTTCCGGTATCAAGAGCACCGCCGCCATTCCCCCCGCCAGCAAAGAGTACAGGGCAAAATTGACGACAATCCGAACGCTTCTCTTCTCCATAATAAGCAGCGCGATAAAATATAAGACCAGGAAAATACAGATCATAATGGAAATATAGAAATTCGTCAGAATAGAAAGGGCCAGCGCCACACAGTACATGCGGCACTTCCCCTCCTTCACCAGGCTTTCCAGCCCAAATAAGATCACCGGCAGCAAGATCACACAATCCAGCCACATGATGTTCCAGTTGTATGCGGCAATAAAACCGGACAGGGCATAAAAACTGGAGAAAAAGATCACCGCCCCATCCTTTGTCTCATAATGCCTCTGCAGATACCAGGCGGCGGAAAGTCCGCACAACCCAATTTTTACCACCACCAGATAACTCATAAATTCCATCAGATGCGATTCCGGCACCAAAAATGCCAGCCAGTGCAGCGGACTCGCCAAATAGTACCCATACAGCGCCAGAAAATTGGAGCCGATGCCCACATTCCAGGAATAACCGATCCCCTCTCCCGCCTTCACAGCGCGCAAAAACTCCGCAAAAAAGGGCATATACTGATGATACATGTCGGAAAACAGAAAGCTTCTGTCCCCGAAGGGATAGACTCCGTTTACCGCAAAGATACAGAGCGAGATGACTGTGGGCAGGAAAAAAGCCAGCCACAAGACCAGTCCCCGATCCCAAGCTCTTCCGCTGTAAATGAGTTTGATCTTCTTGTGTTCCATTCGCCATTCCTCAATCCATAAAGTCCACTTTTCCGGCCTCTTTGAGACGCAGCACCGCCCTCACTAAAGAGGCCTGGGAGATCTGATGCTCCTGAATACTCTGCTTCTGCCGCAGTTGTTCCTGCGCGCGCTCCAAGGCGCGTTCGGCGCGGAGACGGTCTATGTCCTCCGGCCGCTCCGCCGTATCCACCAAAAGCGTCACATGGTTGTCTACGATGCTCGCAAATCCGATCCCCACCACCACGTAATTCCAGGGTTCGCTCTCCTGTCTGCGAAATCGCAGCTCGCCCTCCTTCGTGGCCAGAATCATCTTCTCGTGATGCGCCAAAATCTCCATCTCTCCGTCCAACGCCGGCACGATCACACTCTGACAGTCTCCCTCATAAAATTTTTTGTCCGCAGCCAAAATCTGCAAATGAAAGGTAGCCATATTGTTCCCCCTCTTTAAGATCGCTCTGTCTGCATCGCTTTCGCCTTCTCCACCACTTCGTCTATGGTGCCCACGTTAAAGAAGGCTGCCTCGGGATAATCGTCCATCTCGCCGTTTATGATCGCCTGGAAACCACGGATGGTCTCCTTCACAGGCACAAACTTTCCGGCAACGCCCGTGAAATTCTCCGCCACATGAAAGGGTTGGGAGAGAAAACGCTGGATCCTGCGGGCACGATGCACCGTGACCTTATCCTCCTCGGCCAACTCTTCCATTCCCAGGATGGCGATGATATCCTGCAGCTCTCTGTATTTCTGCAGCATCTCCTGCACGGTTCTGGCGGTCTCGTAGTGTTCCTTTCCCACCACATCCTCCTCCAGAATACGGGAGGTGGACTCCAGCGGATCCACCGCGGGATAGATCCCCTGCTCCACGATCTTTCTGGAAAGCACGGTAGTGGCATCCAGATGCGCGAACGTGGTGGCAGGAGCCGGATCCGTCAGATCGTCCGCAGGCACATAAACCGCCTGCACCGAGGTGACGCTGCCCTTTCTGGTGGAGGCGATACGCTCCTGCAATTCTCCCATTTCCGTGGCCAGAGTCGGCTGATAACCCACCGCGGAGGGCATCCGCCCCAACAGCGCGGACACTTCGCTTCCCGCCTGGACAAAGCGGAAAATATTGTCTATGAACAAGAGCACATTTTGTCCTTCCTCATCCCGAAAATACTCTGCCATGGTCAGGCCCGTCTCCGCTACGCGCATACGCGCTCCCGGCGGTTCGTTCATCTGCCCGAACACCAGAGCGGTCTTATCCAGCACACCCGACTCTTTCATCTCTGTCCACAGATCGTTGCCTTCTCGGGATCGCTCCCCCACGCCGGTAAAAATAGAATATCCCCCGTGCTCCGTGGCGATATTGCGGATCAATTCCTGGATCAGCACAGTCTTGCCCACGCCGGCTCCTCCAAACAGTCCGATCTTTCCGCCCTTGGCATAGGGCGCCAGCAGATCTATGACCTTGATGCCGGTCTCCAAAATCTCCACCACGGGACTTTGTTCTTCAAAAGTAGGCGGCTCCCTGTGAATATCCCAGTGCTTTTCCCCCTGTAGGCTCTCTCCGCCGTCTATGGGCTCGCCCAACACATTGAACAGCCGCCCCAGCGTCTTTGGGCCCACGGGCACTCTGATTCCGCCTCCCGCAGCCACAACTTCCATATCCTTACACAGTCCCTCGCTGGGAGCCAGCATAATACATCTCACCATATTGCCGCCGGTGTGCTGCGCCACCTCCATCACCAGACGCTTTCCCCCGCACACTACCTCCAGGGCGTCTCTGATAAAGGGGAGGCTGCCATCCTCAAACAGGACGTCCACCACCGGCCCCATGACCTGCACAATCTTTCCGCGCGTCTCTCTCTCCGGATTATCCAACGCCTCCTGCCTCCCTTCCTTTTTTCTTTTTCTGCGCCTTCGCTCCGGCGACGACCTCCGTGATCTCCTGTGTGATCATCGCCTGACGCATCCTGTTGTACTCTATGGACAGCTCATGGATCATGGCGGACGCGTTTTTGTTCGCCGCCTCCATGGCCATCATTCTCGCGTTCTGCTCACTGCAGAACGACTCCACCAACGCTCCGTACACATACCCCATCACACAGTCCGGTATGACATTGGAAAGCACCGTCTCGGGACTTGGCATAAACCACAGATCCTCCCCGTATCCGGTCTCCTCGTCATCTCTGTACCGCTCTAAGGGCAAAAGCCGCTGCGCCAGCGTCTCCATGTTCATGCCATTCTTCAGATTGGTATAAACAATGTACACTTCGTCCAGCGCTCCGCTTTTGAACTGCTCCAGCACAGTCTCGCTGATAAAGCGGGCCCGATGCAGCGACGGATTCTGGGCGGTATAGTGAAAATGCTCCTCCACGGGAATCTTTTTGGTGGCAAAATACTGCCTCCCCAATTCACCCACCACAAAGAGCTTACAGTTTGTATGTTGTGCGACTTGCTCCCCGGCCAGTTTCAGCACATTGTGATTGTACGCGCCGGCCAGTCCCTTGTCCGCAGTCACGACGATCAACCCTCTGACCCGCTCCTGTTCGGTTTTCTGCGGGCGATTGTCCAGATATACATTTTCAATTTCCGGTATATTTCTCGTGATATACCGGACCATCTCCTTCAATGTGGAGAAATACTTTTCTGTCTCCTCCAGTTTCTTCCTGGCTCTGCGAAGCTTTGTGGATGAGATCATGTACATGGCATTGGTAATCTTCATGGTATCCTGGATACTCTTCATCCGGCCCTGTATCTCACGTATGTTCGCCACGCTGCTCCCTCCTATCGCTTAAACTTGATACTGCGCCTTGAACGCCTCCGCCGCCTTGACGATCTGTGCCTCGGTCTCCTCGCTTAAAACGCAGTCCACAGCCAGACGGCGGATGATCTCCGAATGTGTGCGCTCCACATACTCCAAAAGCGCCATCTGGAACGCCTTCACCTGTCTCACCGGAAGATCCAGCATAATGCGGTTGTTCGCGGCCACCAGTGTGATCACCTGCTCCGGCATACTCAAGGGCCTGCCCAAAGGCTGTTTTAACAATTCCATCAGCACATGACCGTGCTTGAGCTGCTCCATCGTGGCGTTGTCCAGATCCGAGGCGAACTGTGTGAACACCTCCATCTCCCGAAACTGCGCCAGGTCGATACGGATACTGCCCGCCGCCTTTTTCATGGCCTTTGTCTGCGCCGCGCCTCCCACACGGGACACGGAAAGTCCCACGTTTACCGCCGGCCGCATACCGGAGAAAAACAGATCGCTCTCCAGATAAATCTGCCCGTCCGTGATGGAAATCACGTTGGTGGGGATATAGGCGGACACATCTCCCGCCTGCGTCTCCACGATGGGCAGCGCCGTGATGGAACCGCCTCCCTTCTCCTCGCAAAGCCGAGCAGACCGCTCAAGCAGCCTGGAATGTAGATAGAACACATCTCCCGGATAGGCTTCTCTGCCGGGAGAACGCTCCAACAAAAGCGACAGGGCGCGGTACGCCACAGCGTGCTTGGAGAGATCGTCGTACACGATCAGCACATCCCTTCCCTGATACATAAAATGCTCCGCCAAAGCAGTCCCCGCATAGGGGGCGATATATTGCAGCGGCGCGGGATCGCTGGCCGTGGCGGACACGATGATCGTATACTCCATCGCGCCGCTTTTTTTCAAGGTAGCCGCCAATTTGGAGATCGTGGATGCCTTTTGTCCGATCGCCACATAAATACAGACGACATTTTTGCCCTTTTGATTCAAAATTGTGTCCATCGCCAGAGAAGTTTTGCCGGTCTGGCGGTCGCCGATAATCAGCTCTCTCTGTCCTCTGCCGATGGGAAACATGGAATCGATGGCGAGAATACCGGTCTCCATGGGCACGCCCACCGATTTGCGCTCCACGATGGAAGGCGCCTGCGCCTCCACGGGACGGTAGTCCTCCTCTCTGATGGGCTCTCCGCCGTCGATGGGCGCGCCCAGGGCGTCCACGATTCTGCCCAAAAAGTCTTCTCCCACAGGGATGCCCGCCATTTTTCCGGTGCGCGCCACTCGGACGCCCTCCCGCAATTCTCTGTCGCGCCCGAACAGGATGCAGCCGATCTCCTCCTTGCGGATATCCTGCACCATGCCTTTGACACCGCTCTCAAAGATCAGGATCTCACCGTAAACGGCGTGCTCGATCCCCTCAATGTTCGCGATGCCGTCGCCGACCCACACCACATGGCCGATCTCATTTTGTCCGGCCTCCAGCTCAAACTCCTCGATGGAACTTTTTAAGAGCGGGATGATATCCTCCACACCGGACAGATGCGCTTTTCCCACCTGTTCCAGTTTGCCTGCGAGCTGCTTCATGCGGCCGCTCACGCTCCAGTCAAAGACTTTGTTTCCGGCATCGATCACAAATCCTCCGCCCAGAGACGCATCCTCCTTGAGTTCGAGGATCACATCTTCCCCGTGCTCTCCCGAGCCGTATTTTCTGCGGATAAAATCTTTGATGTCGCGCAGTTGTTCCTCGGTAGGCGGCGTCACATAGGACAAAGTCACTTTGAATGATTTCTTTTCCAACGTTTGGTTGCTCACGCTTTCTCACCTGTCTTCGCTATAAATTGATTGTAAAGCTCTCTGTCGGCCTCGGCGTTTTGTCTGGAAGCCACGACTTTTGCGGTTGCAGCCACCACCAGATCCGCGATCTGTTCCTGAGCCTGCTGCATCCTCTTTTCCTGCTCTGCATCCGCCGTCTTTCTGGCGTCCTCCACGATCCGCTCAGCCTGCGCCTTGGCCTCGCTTAGCACCCTCTTGTACTCCTGATCCGCCTTGTCGCGGGCGTCGTTTAGGAGCGTCTCCTTCTCCCCGTCGATCGTTTTCAGCGAATCCTCGTACCTGCGCTTCAATTCCTCCGCAGCACTCTGAGCCTCCTGCGCGGACGCGTACTGATCGTCGATCTGCGCCTGTCTCGCATCTAAGATCTTCTGCACCGGACCAAACAAAAATTTTCGCACGATCCCGTACAGGATCAGAATATTAATCACCGTAAACAAAAGGTTAATATCTAATTTCAGCATATCCTCTGTCCACCCTTTCTCAATTCCTTTTTCCTCTCTGCCTGAGAAGACCTTATCCCAAAAACAGGATGATCAGAACGCCGATGACAAATCCGTAGATGGCGGTCGCCTCGGCGAGCGCGCCTCCCAAAAGCAGGATCTTTGTGATCTTGCCCTCAGCCTCCGGCTGCCTTGCGACTGCCTCCGCCGCCTTGCTGGTGGCGATTCCGATACTGATGCCCGCTCCCAGGCAGGCGATTGCTGCGATTGCCGCTCCGATTGCTACCATAATTATCCTCCATTCTGCCGCTCATGCGGCGCTGCATCTATTGCAGTTTTCTATTTTCTCTTTCCTCTGATTGTTGCTCTGTCGCTTCTATCCGCTCTCACTCGATGGCTTCCTTGATAAACAGAGAGGTCAAAAATACAAACACATACGCCTGTATCAATCCGTCGAAAATGTCAAAGTAAAAGCTGAACGGAATCGGTATTGCCACCGGAACCAATATCTTGATCAGCTCCATGATGACAAAAGCGCCCAGCACATTGCCGAAAAGTCTCATACACAGCGACAACGGCCTGATAAAGATCTCCAGGACATTGATCGGCGCCACGACGGCAATGGGTTCCGCAAAGCTTTTGACCCAGCGCTTCACGCCCTTTTTGTGAATACCTGCCGCCTCGATCAGAACGATACTCATGAGGGCCAACCCTGCCGTGACGTTCATATCCTTGGTGGGCGGCTTCATGCCAAAAAGTCCGATCAGATTCGCCAGGCCGATATAGAGCAGCACTGTACACAGGTAAGGCACATACGCTCTTCCTTCTTCCCCGACCATGCCGGCTACAAAATTTTGCAGCTTCACTACGATTGTCTCCAGCACCAGTTGCCTTTTGCTGATGTCGCGGACTTTCAAGTTGCGCGTCAGGAAAATGGACAAGAGCAGGATCAATGCCATAATGACCCAAGTGACCACCACGGATTCCAGCACATCAATCTGAAAACTGCCCACTTTGACGGAAAAGGCCACTTCGCAGGTCAATTCCTCCAGAAGCTTCTCTGCCAAATCTCCCATACATCCACTTCCTTTCCTATGTAATTTATTCCAAGGGGATTTATACTCTCCTCAAAACCTTAAATATTTTACTCCTTTTTTTTCCAAAAGAATAGATACAAATTGCTAAATTTTTTCCTGAAAATGTAAAAATCTGCCAAGGTTTTTCCAAAGGACGCAGCATTTCACATTTTGTGCAGTTTTGCCAAGGATATTAACATTCTACCTCAAATGGAGGACGCATATACTGAATGAGACACAATTTATGGATGAGAATATGAAGATAGCGATCCTCGGGCGCAAAACCCTCACCGCCAATTATGAGAAATTTTTTGGAAAAAAACCCTTCCTTGCCTTTACCACCTTAAACCCGGAGGAATTGGACGCCTGCGACGCTCTGGTGCTTCCGGGCGGCGGAGACATCACGCCGGCCTTCTTTGGAGAGAATAACACCGCCTCCGCAAACATCGACACCGAGCTGGATATTCTACAGCTTGCGGCGGTTGAGCGCTGTCTGAAAAAAGGCCGGCCTATCTTGGGTATCTGTAAAGGGATGCAGATCATCAATGTGGCCCTCGGCGGAACGATCGTACAAGATCTCGCCACCGCAAACCTCCACCGCTACATCGAAAGGGATCAGTATCATTCCACCATTCTGCTGGAGGGCACCTGCCTGTACGAACGATGCGGCAGGACGGCTTTTGTAAACAGCGCCCACCATCAGGGTCTCGGCCGGCTGGGAGACGGCCTGCTCCCGATCCAATGGTGCACAGACGACGGCTGTGTGGAGGCAGTCATCCACGAAAGCCTGCCTGTGTTAGGACTGCAATGGCATCCGGAGCGCCTGGATCCTGCGCGCACTACTCTGTCGGGAGAACCTCTTTTGGAACTGTTCGCCTCCTGGATATCGGCTTTTCACCGTCGCTCTTCTTTGGCAGGATATGACGCTCTTTGATAGAAAGTCCTGCCGCCATATCCTCCTTCAAATGCAGCTTGGCGATCTCAAAGAGCGCCTTCACCGTCTGTTTTAACATTTGCTGCGTCTCACTATCCACCTCGCGCATCGCCGCGATCACACCATTCACGCTCTTTTTCCAGTCGGCGGTAAAGGCGATCAGATCCTCCGCCTCCGAAGCGTAGATCACCTGAAAAAGAGTGTCCACAAAAGTGCGAAGCTGCGCCTCGTCTAAGGACAGAATCCACTCGTTGAGCGTGTTGTCCCACTTTTTGCTGATCTCGTAGACATCCCGCACTTTTATGAAATGCCGCCCTTCCACCAGCCAGCTATAGGGGTCATGCTGCGCCAGACCAAAATTTTTGCTCTCCACCACCTCATATTGGATCTCCCGTTCAAACAACATCCCCACCAGAGAGGAATGGGGCAAAATCTTCACCACTTTGCCGGCGATCTGGTCATAGCGGCATTTTTGCAGGACTTCCGGACGAAAACCCGGGCCGTCCATGCTATAGACCTTGCGGATCCTCTCCTGCAAATTTGGCGCACAGTTCATGGCGCTGTACACGGCCAGATTGCCGCCCTTGGAATGTCCTCCCACACAAAAAATTCCGCCGCACGCCTCCATGACCCGCTCCAGATACTCCACACTGTGGGCCTGCCCGGGCACCGGCGACAAAAACGCCATATTGAAATCTTCCTTCCACCCTATGATGGTCTCGTCCGTGCCGCGGAAAGCCGCATAGTGCGTGCCGTCCTCCAACAAAAAAGTCACCGCGCAAAACTGCGTCTCCCACTCCTTCTCGATCAGATTCACATAGAAGGACAGGCGAAGACTCCGGTATCTTCTACCCGCCAGCATAGCCTCAAACAGCGCTCTATTCTGCCTCTCATAGCGCACATCCGCAAAAAGTGTGTCCACGGATACGTGTCCCGCGATCTCCTCCAAGGACACGCCGCCATTCTCCCCCTGAGCATCCGGCACCACTTTGTCAAATTTCAGATAGGAGAGCTGGCACAAGATCAGACTGTCCACATCGTTCATCGGCATATCCGCAAAGGAACAGTCGCCATATTCCTTCAAATAATCGATTATCGTACCCATATGCTGTTTCTTCCTTCTTTTTTTTGACATTTTACCACAATATCCTTTTTTAATAAAGAGTAATCGTTCGGACTTAAAATAATTGTTTTTTAGCCAGGGGCGTAGCAAGGGTCATTGTGCGGATGGTATATTCCAACGCAGACACGCTTTCGCTGCACCTCGCTCGTAACGGTACATAAGCGGCTAAAAGACAGCCGCTAAGTACCGACGGCTCGCTAGCGTCTGCGCTTGGAGTATACCATCCACACAATTCGGACTCAGCAATCGCTAAAAAACATCTGACATTGCTGGAGAGAAACTCTCTGGAAAGCTTAACTAACTAATGTTATATTCCAAATTGTGAGGAGAGGTTACCTTTTTTGGAAAATTGCAGGATACAGGAGCATAGGTTACAGAGAAAACTTTCTGTGACGTGAGTCAGATGTGGAGATGAGACTCCGGCGATGCCCGTCCAATGGCGGGCATTGCCGTGCATGAGGCTCATCGGAACGCCTATCTGGCCGTCACAGAAAGTCTTCTCTGTAACCTTTGCTCCGTCCCTTAGTGTCCCTTAAATTACTTTTCACACCCGCTCCAGTACATCAGTGCCAGCGAGGCGAACAATCCTGGCACGTACCTTGCTGGCTGCCCTATGAAAAGTAACTCCCTAAATCGCAACCACAATCCCCTTGAACTGTTACAGTTGCTTATTTATTCAAAATGTGCTATTTTATAATATATATACAATTCCTTTCTGTTGATTTTTATTTTGTCCATTTTTCAGGAGGCGCGCATGAAAAAACAAAGCTCTAAAAAGGTGTTCAGCATCCAAAAAAAGCTGTTAGTCACCATCCTTCCCCTGTTTCTTTTGTCCTTTGTGATCACGGCTGCACTGATCTATGTGAACAGCGCCCAGACGATCCTGTCCAACTCCAAACGCACACTGGAGAAGGAAGCGCTCTCCAATGTCAAGACGGTGACCATCAACTTACTCATGTCCACCGGCAGCGAAAGTCTGGAGGCGGCGTACACGACTCTGACCCTAAAGCCCAGCACGCGCTCCGCGCTCTATCAGGACGTGACACAGATCCGCGTGATGGACGAGGGTTATGTTTTTCTGACTGACACCCGCTCGCTGACCATCTTGGCCCACAGGGACGATACACTGGTGGACACCCGCCTGACAGACTATGAAGAAGGCACCTTTTTGGGCGATATCAGAGCGTTGATCGCCTCGGGCAGCACGGAGATCGCTTCCATCTCCGACGGAAATGAGAAATATTATGTGATCGTCTCCTACATAGAAGATACCCCCTGGGTTTTGGTGTCCTACATATCGGAGGCCTACATCCTTTCCGATCTGCAGATGCTCCTCTACACCATCTGCGGCGTTTTTGTCGTTATTCTGCTGATTGTATCGTTGGTGGTGAGCATTTCCATCCGAAAGATGATGAAACCGGTTCAATCCTTGAACCAGGTGTTGACGACCATTGCGGACGGCGACTTTACTGTGGCCATCAACACAAAGGGCAATGATGAGATCGCCGTTATGAGCCGCTCTCTGGAAGATTTTGTATCCGTCATGCAGGAAGTCATCCGCGACATCCATGACGTCTCCGACCAACTGAGCGCCGCCAGCGACAGCACCAAGGCCATCGCGGGCGCATTGAATGTGGCGTCGGAGGCACAGGCGGAGTCCATGGGCGACGTCCAGATCACCATCGAACAGGTGGCCGGCGGCGTACAAGATCTGGCGGATCATGCCGTCACCCTGTCCGGCGTGGTGAGCACGACCACACAAAATGGGGAAAACGCACTTGTGAACATGAAAAAGACGGTGAGCGTGGCATCCGGCGGACGCGGCGATATGCAGGAAGTCGGCAGCACAATGGATACCATTGTGGAGTCCATCAAGCATCTGAAAGATATCGTGACTAAAGTCGGCAGCTCCACAGAACAGATCACCTCCATGGTGACTCTGATCAGCGATATCGCCGACCAGACCAATCTGCTCTCCTTAAACGCCGCCATCGAGGCGGCCCGCGCCGGAGAGGCGGGAAAAGGGTTTGCGGTGGTGGCGGAGGAGATCAGAAAGCTTGCCGAGACCAGCGCCAATTCCGCTTCCCAGATCACCGATATCATCGATCAGATCAATGTGGAAGTAAACGGCATGATAGAACAGACCGGACAGAGCGTCTCCTACATCGAGGCCAACTCCAAGAAAGTCACCGCTTCCTGTCAGGTATTTGAAGATATCTACAAGAATGTCTCAGACACCAGCCGGATCTTAAATGAGATCGTCAGTGAGATCAAGCAAGTGGACGATGTGGCTAACAACATAGCTGCTCTCTCGCAGGAACAGTCGGCCAGCGCCGCTGAGATACAGGCCTCCACAGAGACCCTCTCAAACGCTTCCCTTCAGTTCTCCTCCGACAGCAGGAAAGTGTCCGAGAGCGCGGAGGAAGTCTCCGCAGCCGCCTTCACGCTGACAGAGCATATGCGCAGATTCAAGATTTAAAAGATTATAAAGATTCACAAAAGGACCTGGACCCGCTTCAGCGGTCGTCCAGGTCTCTGTATTCCATCTCCTGCATGACACTCTTGTACGCAGGGCGAATGATCTTATCCATATTGATCAGCTCCTCGATCCGATGCGCGCTCCATCCGACGATCCTGGCGATGGCAAAGATGGGGGTGTATAATTCCAGAGGAATCTCCAACATACTATACACAAAACCGCTGTAAAAGTCCACATTGGCGCTGACGCCTTTGTAGATACGCGCTTTCTTTGAGATCACTTCGGGCGCAAGACGCTCGATCATGGAGTAAAGCGCAAAGTCCTTCTCTCTGCCCTTTGCCGTGGCAAGCTGTTTTACAAAGCCTTTGAACACCTGCGCTCTGGGGTCAGACAGCGAATAGACCGCATGTCCCATGCCATAGATCAAACCTTTTTTGTCGAAAACTTCTCTGTTCAAGATCCGCTGCAGATAATCTCTCACTGCGTCCTCGTCCTCCCAATCGGACACATTGGCCTCGATATCCCGCATCATCTCCACCACCTTGATGTTGGCGCCGCCGTGCTTGGGGCCTTTCAGGGAGGAGAGCGCCGCCGCGATCACCGAATAAGTGTCGGAACCGGAGGAAGTGACCACGCGGGTGGTGAAGGTGGAATTGTTGCCGCCGCCGTGCTCCATATGTAACACCAAAGCGATGTCCAGCACTCTCGCCTCCAACTCCGTGTACTTTTTATCCGGTCTCAGCATCAGAAGCAGATTCTCCGCTGTGGAAAGCTTCCTGGAGGGACGATGAATGTACATACTCTCATTGTTCGTATAGTGGTTGTACGCGTGATAACCGTACACCGCCAGCATCGGAAAGACGCTGATCAAAAGGATGCACTGGCGCAGCACGTTTTCGATGGAAGTGTCATTGCTGTTCTTGTCGTAAGAGGCGAGAGTCAGCACGCTCCTGGTCAGAGAATTCATAATATCCCCGCTGGGCGCCTTCATAATCACATCCCTGGTGAAATTGGTGGGCAAGGTCCTGTGCCCCGCCAGAATATCGCGGAATTGCTTGATCTCTCCCTCATTTGGCAGAGAGCCGAACAAGAGCAGATAAGCGATCTCCTCAAAACCATACCGCTTCCCGCGAAACCCCTGTACCAGCTCGATACAGTCATATCCCCTGTACCACAGCCTGCCCTCGCAGGGTGTCTTGACACCATCCACTATTTGAAAGGATTCGATCCTGGAAATATTCGTCAATCCCGCCACGACGCCGTTGCCGTTCTTATCCCGCAGTCCGCGCAGCACGCCATACTCATCAAACAACTCGGCGGCAACCTGATCCGCCTCCCTGCACCGTGACACATATTCTTCCAAATAACTCATATAGCTGCTATTTCTCTTCATAAAACTCCTCCTTTTCGCTGTATCATTCTACCCTGACGCGCTCCTCTACGCGCCTTCTTCTATCCGATACCTCACAGGATACCGGCCTGCTGCCCTGTTACATTCTTTCTGTGAACTGCGGGTTGGACGAAAATTTACCCGCCATAGTTATGCCTTTGAACGAAATGCATGAAAAAGAGAATAACTCTATGGTTTATAATACACTAAAAAAAGGGAGGCTGTCAATTTAAAAAATATTAAATATTGATAAAGTGATGTCTTGTCTTTTTTCCCATTCTGCCCCATAATAACAAATATAGACAACATGCGCAAAAAGAAGGGAGCCGCCATGAATCGGAAACAAAAGAACGAAAAGTCCTCCAAAATAAATTCCAAGCAGATCGTCGCCTTATCCGGCGTGATCCTGTTGGCGCTGCTGTATCTGGTGACGCTTATCGTCGCCATTGTGGATGATTCCGCTTCGGGCAGTCTCGTCAAGCTGTGTCTGTTTGGCACCGTGGCCATTCCCATACTGATCTGGGTCTACACCTGGATGTACGGCAAGCTCACCGGCCGAGACACCATCGCCGACTTTGATCACAAGAACGATAAAAATGCGGACTAGACGAAACGTCTTATGTCCGCACACCCGCTTTCCTTAATTCTTCTTCAGCCTGTTCTTTGGTCCAAAACAGGATTCCTTCCATGCCCTCCCGTCTTGCGGCGTCAATATTGCGCTGCAGGTCGTCTAAAAAGATGCACTCCTGTGCCTGCAGTCGAAATCTCTCCAAAAACAGTCGGTAGATGGCCGGATCGGGTTTGATCACTTGATCCTGATAGGAAAGGATCCCGCCGTCCGTCTCCGGAATAAATTGGAGCGCATCCGCACATTCCTTGTGCGCCTTTCTGGAAAAATTGGAGAGAAAATATACGCCGTAGCCGTTCTCCTTCAGTTTTTTTACCCAGGGAATCGCATATTCCCGCGGCGTCACAATCCCATGAATATCGTCGTAGGCCAGATGCAGCTCCCGTTCGATCTCGGGATCGTTGTCTATGAACGCCTGCATAAGCTCCTCATCGGACTTCTCACCCCTGTCAAACTCATGCCACGCCTGACTCTCCACGGACGCCCGCGCGATCCGCCCGATCATCTGCTCGTCAAACCCCTTGTCCTGCAAAAATTCTCTCCAACGGAAATCCGTCAACACATTTCCAATGTCAAATACAATATTGCGAATCATTTTGTCTTCAACTCCATAATCTCAAATAATTTTCGCACCGCTGCCGGAATCCCGGCGCGGACGCTGTACACCACACAAAACTGCCTCTTGGGTATCATCTGGTTAAAGCGCAGTTCAAAGAGCTGTCCCGATTCCAAGTATTCCTGCGCAAAATCCCGCACCACACAGCCAACCCCTAAGCTTCGTAGCGCAAACTGCACGATCATATCGCTGGTGGCCAACTCAAACTCAGGCCGGATCACCACCTGGCTCTTTGCCAAAAAGGAATCCATGTAACTTCTGGTGCTGGTGCCCTCCTCCAGGCAGATCATAGGCAATTCCTGGAGCATCTGCAAATCCAGCGTGCGATTTTTGTAGGCGATAAATCTGCGCCCCGCCACAAACACATCCTCAATCTCCCGCACCGGCGCAGAACGCATATCGCGGCTCCCCTCAAAAGGCGTGCTCACGATCCCAAAGTCGATCTTTCCCTCCCGCAAAAACTGCAGCGTCTCCGGCGTGGGCGCGTTGGTGACAATGACCTTGACATTGGGATACTGTTCATGGAACTGTTCCAGATAGGGCAGCAGATAATATTTCAAAGTCATATCGCTGGCCCCGATGCGGATCTCGCCAAAACCCAGCTCCTGCATCTGTCTGAGCTTGGCCTCGCCCAACTCGATCTGCTCATATCCTTTCTCCACATAGGAGAACAAAAGCCTGCCTTCTCCGGTCAGCTTCACGCCTCTGGCCACCCTCGCAAAAAGGAGAACCCCCAGGTTCCCCTCCAACTGCCGCAAAGCCTGGCTCACCGCAGGCTGGGACAAAGACAATTCCCTGGCCGCCCCGGTGACGCTGCCAAGCTTTGCGACATAATAAAATACCTTGTAATACTCCAGATTATTGTTCACCATATCTCAAACAAACCTATGCCTGCAAGGACGATCTGCGGTAAATGATATCCTTCCTGCCCGGCCCGTTGCTGACCATCGTGATGGGATAGCCGATCTGCTCCTCCACAAACTCCACATATTTGCGGCAGTTCTCGGGAAGCTCCTCATAATTTCTGATCCCTCTGATATCGCATTTCCACCCGGGCATCTTTTTGAGCACCGGCTTTGCTTTCTCCAGTTTGGCCGTCACAGGGAAATCGGTCGTCACCTCCCCGTCTATCTCATACCCCACGCACACAGGGATCTCATCCAGATATCCCAGCGCGTCCAGCACAGTAAAGGCCACATCTGTAGCACCCTGCAGGCGGCAGCCATACTTGGACGCCACACAGTCAAACCAACCCATTCTCCTGGGCCGTCCCGTGGTCGCGCCGTACTCTCCGCCGTCTCCGCCCCGATGTCTCAGCTCATCCGCTTCCTCCCCGAATATCTCCGAGACGAAGGCCCCCGCTCCCACAGCGGAAGAATAAGCCTTGCAGACAGTGACGATCTGCTTGATCTCATAGGGTGGCAGTCCCGCGCCGATGGCGCCGTAAGCAGCCAAAGTGGACGAGGATGTGACCATGGGATAGATGCCGTGGTCGGGATCTTTCAAAGTGCCCAACTGCCCCTCCAACAGAATGGTCTTGCCTTCCTTCAACGCCTTCTCCAAAAATACCGACACATCGCACACATAAGGCTCGATCATCCGCCGATACTCCCGCAGCGTGTCGAGCAGCTCACCCGTGTCGATCTGCGGACGATGGTACAAATGTTCCAGGAGAACATTTTTGGTCTGTACCACCCGCTCAACCTTCTCTTTCAAAAGCTCTTCGTCAAACATCTCGCTCACCTGAAAGCCGATCTTGGCATATTTGTCCGAATAGAAAGGAGCAATGCCGGACTTGGTGGAGCCAAAGGACTTGCCCCCCAATCTCTCCTCCTCGTACTGATCGAACAAAATGTGATAGGGCATCACAATCTGCGCTCTGTCCGACACCAAAATCTTTGGCATGGGCACATTCCTGTCCGTGATGGACTTGATCTCCCCGATCAGGATGGGAATATTGAGCGCAACGCCGTTTCCGATGACGCTGGTGGTATGCCCGTAAAACACTCCCGAGGGCAAAGTATGCAATGCAAATTTTCCGTAATCGTTTACAATGGTATGACCTGCGTTGGCGCCGCCCTGAAACCTTACGACAATGTCGGCATTCTCCGCCAGCATATCCGTGATCTTACCCTTTCCTTCATCGCCCCAGTTCGCTCCCACAACTGCCTTAACCATATCTTTCCTCCATTCCAAGATGCACTATCCTGCCATCTCATCTTATCATGCCGCGGATCTCTCCCGCGCCAGATATATACTATACTCACTAACGTTAGCGAGTACAGTATACTATATTTTATGGCATAAGTAAAATCAATATAATTTATACTTGATATAACTTATACTTATTCCTGTCCATCCCAGCAGTAAGTACAAAGCTTCTCTCTGCCGATCCCCACCGCCTCGATCATATCATCGAGACGATTGAATCGCAGGGAAGTAAAGTTCAGTTGTCTGCCGATCCTTTTCACCATCTCCTCATACTCCGGGGTGTCCGGATCCACATAATTTTTCAGATCGATCCGGCGGTCCTCCTTCTCGATCTCCTTGAGCACTCTTCTGGCGATCAGATCCATCTCCGAGGAGGATCTGGAAAAGTTCAAATATTTGCAGCCATACATGATCGGCGGACAGGCCGGACGGATGTGCACTTCCCTTGCGCCGCTCTTGTACAAAAATTCCGTGGTCTCCCGCAGTTGGGTGCCCCGCACAATGGAATCGTCAATGAGCAGCAGACTCTTGTCCTGAATCAGATCGTGCACCGGTATCAGCTTCATGCGGGCGATCAGATTCCGCTGCGTCTGGATCGTGGGCATAAAAGACCTCGGCCAGGTGGGCGTATATTTGATAAAAGGCCGCGAAAACGGAATCCCTGAATAGTTGGCATAACCCACCGCGTGCGCCGTGCCGGAATCCGGCACCCCCGCCACAATATCAGGCTTCACATCGTCTCGTTTCGCCATCATGGCCCCGCAGTTATAGCGCATCTGCTCCACGCTCATCCCCTCATAGGAGGAAGACGGATAGCCGTAATAAACCCACAAAAAGGCGCAGATCTTCATATCCTTTCCGGGTTTTGCGATCGTGTGCACACCCTCCGGATCCAACACGGCGATCTCGCCGGGGCCTAACTCTCTCTCCGGCACATATCCCAGATTCAAATAGGCGAAACTCTCCAGAGACGCGCAGTATGCGCCCTCCTTTTTCCCGATCGCTATAGGCGTCCTGCCCATCCTGTCTCTGGCCGCATAGATGCCCTTGGGCGTCATCAAAAGCAGACTCATCGAGCCGTCAATGACCTCCTGGGCATAGCGGATCCCCTCCAACAAATTGCCTCTCTGATTGACGATGGCCGCGACCAACTCCGTGGGATTGATGTCACCGCCGCTCATTTCCAGAAAATGGGAGGAACCGTGCGCGAAGATTTCCTTCAGGATTTCCTCCGTATTGTTGATCTTACCCACCGTCGTGATGGCGTAAGTCCCGTGGTGAGAGCGCACCATCAAAGGCTGCGGCTCATAATCCGAAATACAGCCAATTCCCAGATTGCCCCGCATGGAATTGACGTCCTTGTCAAACTTCGTGCGAAAAGGCGCGTTCTCAATATTGTGAATCGCGCGGTCATAGCCTTTCTCCTCACTGTAGACAGCCATTCCCGCACGCCTGGTGCCCAAGTGGGAATGGTAATCCGTCCCGAAATACAAATCAAACACACAATCTTCCTTCGCTGCAACTCCAAAAAATCCACCCATGATGTATTCTCCTGTTTTATCTCGATCCTTATACGTTGATCTGTGCTGTAACTCCCAAAAGCTCCTTATTTTCCTCCAAAATTGGACGGATCACATTTTTCAAAAACGCCTCCACCTGTTCTTTGGAACGCCCCACATATCTGGCGGGATCCATGGTCTTTTGCAGATCCTCCAAAGTCATGTTAAACGCCGGATCCCGGGCGATCAGTTCCAGCAGATTGTTCTCCTTGCCTTCCACTTTGACGTTTCTTCCCGCCTCCATGGAAAGCGTGCGGATGCGCTCATGCAGTTCTTGTCTGTCGCCTCCCGCCTTTACCGCGTCCATCATAATATTTTCCGTCGCCATAAACGGCAGCTCCGAGCGCAGACGCTTCTCTATCACTTTGGGGTATACCACAAGTCCGTCCACCACATTCAGGCACAGGTCCAAAATGCCGTCCACCGCCAAGAACCCCTCGGGGATGGACAGTCTCTTGTTGGCGGAATCGTCCAGCGTCCGCTCAAACCACTGTGTGGCGGAAGTGATCGCCGGATTCAGCGCGTCGATCATCACATAGCGGGAAAGGGACGCTATCCGCTCGCTGCGCATGGGATTGCGCTTGTACGCCATGGCGGAAGACCCGATCTGCCCCTTCTCAAAGGGTTCCTCCACCTCTTTCAAATGCTGCAAAAGCCGGATATCATTGCTCATCTTGTGGGCGGAGGCCGCGATGCCGGCCAGCACATTCGCCACCCGCGTATCCACCTTGCGGGAATAGGTCTGTCCCGATACCGGATAACACGCCGCAAAACCCATCTTTTTGGCGATCATGGGATCGATCTTGTCAATGGTTTCCTGATCTCCGTCAAACAACTCCAAAAAAGACGCCTGCGTGCCTGTGGTTCCCTTGGAGCCTAACAGCTTCATACCGCCCAGCACATGCTCCAAATCCTCCAGATCCAGCGCAAATTCCTGCAGCCACAGAGTCGCCCGCTTGCCCACGGTGGTGGGTTGTGCCGGCTGAAAATGGGTGAATGCCAATGTGGGCTGCGCCTTGTACTCGTCCGCAAAATCCGCCAGTTCTTTCATCACATTCACAAGCTTTTTCTTCACTAACTTCAACCCCTCGGTCATCACGATGATATCCGTGTTGTCGCCCACATAGCAGGAGGTGGCCCCCAAGTGGATGATTCCCGCCGCCTTGGGGCACTGCTGCCCATATGCGTACACATGGCTCATCACGTCATGGCGCACTTCCTTCTCCCGCGCCCTGGCCACGTCATAATTGATATCGTCCGCGTGGGCCTTCATCTCCGCAATCTGCTCCTCAGTGATGACAGGCCGCCCGTTCTGCGACAGTCCCAACTCCATCTCCGTCTCAGCCAGCGCGATCCAAAGCCGCCTCCAGGTGCGGAATTTCATATCCTGGGAAAAAATATACTGCATCTCCTTGCTGGCGTATCTCTCTGACAAAGGACTTATGTAACGATCTGTATTCATGTATTCTCTCCTTTTTTATTTTTCAAATTCACCGCGGATATCCTCCTTGGGCGGCTCCATCGGATAACTGCCGGTAAAGCATCCCTTGCAGATGCCCAGGCCGTCCACGATCTCCGAAAGCCTCTCCGCCTTTAAATAATCCAGGCTGTCCGTCCCTATGATCCGGCTGATCTGCTCGATCGTCCTGTTGTACGCGATCAACTGATCCCTGGCCGGCACATCCGTCCCAAAATAGCAGGGCCACAAAAAAGGCGGCGAGCTGACCCGCATGTGAACCTCTCTTGCGCCGGCCTCCCGCAACATCCTCACAATGCGGTCGGATGTGGTGCCTCGCACAATGGAGTCGTCTATCATAATAATGCGCTTGCCCTCCACCGCCTCTCTGATGGGATTGAGCTTGACCTGTACACTGCTCTCCCTTGCCTTCTGCCCGGGTTTGATAAAGGTCCTGCCCACATAGGCGTTTTTCACAAAGGCTGTGCCGTAAGAGATGCCTGACTGTAAAGAATACCCTAATGCCGCACAATTTCCGGACTCGGGCACGCCCACCACCAGATCCGCCTCCACAGGCGAATCCATGGCCAAAAACTTGCCCGCCAGGATCCTGGAACGGTATACGCTGACGCCGTCCAGCACACTGTCCGGTCTGGCAAAATAGATGTATTCAAACACACATCTGGCCTCTTTTTCCCGCTGAATCGCATGGCTCATATCAGATTCGATGCCTTTTTCGGGCGAGATCGTGACAATCTCTCCGGGCCGCACATCCCTCACAAATTCCGCCCCCACCGTGTCCAGCACACAGCTCTCGCTGGCCAGCAGATAAGCGTTATCCCTTCTGCCGATGCACAGAGGCCGAAAACCAAAAGGGTCCCTGGCGCCGATCAACTTTCGGGGAGACATGATCACCAGGGAGTAGGCGCCCTTGATCTCGCGCATGGCACGCCCCACCGCTGCCTCCACCGAGCCGCAGTGCAATCGCTCCCTGGCGATGCCATAGGCGATCACCTCCGAGTCGATTGTCGTCTGAAAGATGGCTCCCGTGTACGCCAGCTTTTCACGCAGCTTGGGCGCATTGATCAAATTGCCGTTATGTGCCAGAGCCAACGTGCCCTTCACATAATTCAACACCAAGGGCTGCGCATTTTCCCGTGTGGAACTGCCTGCGGTGGAATACCGCACATGCCCCACGCCGATGTTGCCCTTCAATTTTTCCAAATTTTCCGGCAGAAAAGCCTCATTTACCAGCCCCATCGCCTTGCTGCTGGAAACGACGCCCTTCGGGCCGTTTGTGTCGCTGACGGCGATCCCGCAGCTCTCCTGCCCTCTGTGCTGCAAGGCCAGCAGTCCATAGTAGATGGTGGAGGCCACATCCCCGCCGTCAAAGTCGTAAACGCCGAAGACGCCGCACTCTTCCCTGCATTTATCCATGTTGTCCATTTGCATGTAAATATCTTCTGTCACTGATCCTGTACCTCTTATTCGCGGGTTGTCATCTTGCTTCGTGGCTCTCGCGGTCATTATCCACATCCGCAGTGCACGCTCGTAAAACCTTCGGTTTCACGAGCTCGCGGGTTTCGCCCTATCACTCAGCCTTCTGACAAAATTGGCAGCAAGCTGCCATTTTGTCATCTTGCTTCGTGGCACTGCTCATTGCCACCGCGTACATTATACCATGTCTATGGTAGAAAAAACAGTCTTATCTTGCTTAAGTTTTATCGCCCCCACTCGTGGTGGTTTCCATTCCACCAAGACTCATTGCCATTACTTTGCGGCATACGGCGGCAGGCGTATAGATTTATTCCATTCAGCATAAAATACTTGTGTATCATTCATACCAAATGAAGACGGCACCAAATATTACTGCAGAGTACCTGATCTGCCCGGGTGCATTACCACCGGCAGCAGTATTGATGACGCCATTGAGATGATTACCGATGCGG
>JAMPHU010000040.1 GCA_023663225.1 Candidatus Gastranaerophilales bacterium | reverse complement strand
CAACGCAGACACGCTTTCGCTGCACCTCGCTCGTAACGGTACATAAGCTGCTAAAGGACAGCAGCTAAGTACCGACGGCTCGCTAGCGTCTGCTTTTGGAATATATCATCCGCACAATTCGGACTCCAGCAATCGTTACAAACTATCTGACATTGTCGATTACTCTGCTGGAGCGTAACTTTCCGGCAACTTAAAAAGACTGAATCAGTCACCTGCGTTATAACAGTTCAGCCTTTTTGAGGATACCGCAAATGTCATTGTATGGAGGAAATACCTGTGGAAATTGCGGGATACAGGAGCAAAGGTTATAGAGAGTACTTTCTGTGACGTGAGTCGGATGTGGAGATGAGACTCCGGCGATGCCCGTCCAATGGCGGGCATTGCCGTGAATGAGGCTCATCGGAACGCCTATCCGGCCGTCACAGAAAGTACTCTCTATAACCTTTGCTCCGTCTCTTAGTGCCCCTTAGCGTCCTATCTCGGAACCACAATCCCTTTACGGTTGAATACTTATAGGTTTCCACACAACGTACACCAAAAGGATTCCCCAAAAGGAGACTGTAATATAGGGAAGAAAGGGAACCGGCGTCTTCAGATTCCCGTCTCTTCCGATATTGTGCCTCCTCCCCTGAACGGCCGCAAGCAAAACAAACGCCGCCGACATATGCAGCAAATACCATTTTAATCCCATTCCCCATGAAGCTTCCACCAGCGCACAAACGCAAAATGCATATACATCCGCTCTGCCGTAAAATCTGCCAAATAATCCTCTCTGCAGCAGGAAAAAAATCACTAGCTGCCACAGTAATGTCGGATACCGCGGCAGAGAAGGGTACAACAGGCAGGCGCCTGCTGCCGCACTCATCCACCATGTATAGTCATATACAAGACTATATCTCAGGTCTGTACGGCAGGCAAACCAAAGTCCTCCTGCCACCACGCCGATCCACAGTCCGCTGTATGAGCCTACATTGTGCAGTTCACACAATATTCCCGCACAGATACCGTTGATTATACCAAGTCCCAACCATCGACAATCCCATCCTTTTTCTCGTTTTTGTAACTCTACTTTCTCTTTTCGATCGCACTTCCAGGCTATGGCAATACACAGACAAAGGACTGCCGCTTCCGCCAAGAGAGCCTGTATGCAGCTTCTCAACGCAGACGGGTACGAAAATCATCCAGCACCGTACCCGATATGCCGACCACACTGAAAGAAGGATGATCTTCCATACACTTCCCCCCCTTATACGCTCGTATCGTGATTGTGTAACTACTGTTCTCAGGTGTGTTGAGCGGAACCATAAATTGCAATTCTTCCGTGTGACGGTATGCGGGAGTGTCTGTGTACACATAAGTGTGGTTGAGGCCCGGGTCAAGCTCCAGAAATTCCTCCGGAAACTCCACTTCCACTCTGTCTGCATATCCCCATGTAGTGATCGTCAGGATTCCGCTCTCACCGCACTGAAACACCGGATCATGGGGCTCTAGGATCCGCACAATCTCGCTGGCAAGGCTAAATTCCGTTGTTCCTGCGCTGACTACACTCTCATTTCCCACGTGGTCCACAGCATGAGCAGTCACCACAAAATCTCCGCTGAAAATAGGCTGATCCAAGGTAATGTCAACGCGTATGACGCCATCCGCATCCGGCAGACAGACCATTTGCGCCGTATTGTCCAGATTGTATATTTCCAAGAAAAACTCTTTGACGCCGCTTTGCTCATCCGACGCCCTACAGTTCAACGTCACCGTTCCCTCACGGCGATCCAACAACTCCAGATTTTCTATAATTTCCAGTCCTGCTATCTTCGGCGCCGTACCATCCCCTGTCAAAACAATGCCATGTCCACAATCCTCTGTATAATCCGAATACACCACTTCTCCCTTGTGATCGGCGCCCGCTATCGGAATGATCTCAAGTTCTATCCCATCCGCATCTGGTGACAGCGTGAACGCCTGACGTATTTCCAAGTCACTGTTCCAAGATTTTCTGGATGCTTCCGTGAGCGGAGAATAGGACAAAAAACCCTTCCCCGCAGCGGTCAAAGTCAAGTCACTCTGGGCAATCGAAAAGGTATCCTCCCTCACCGGACCGCTCTCGCATCGCAGAATATTTCGTACCACACCGCCCTGCGCTCTGCTCTCAAAAACCGCATGGTTGATCTGATAGTCTTCTCTCGCTCTGCCGTCCATATATGCCTGATAGTGCAGAAAAAAGGGTGTCTCTCCATCGCTTCTCACATAGACTCGTCCGTCAGGAGCCTGGTAAATATGATCACTGCTCTCCCATTCCAACTGTCTGGTATGAATCGGCCATTGTAGATCCAAATCCGCCATGTCCAGAGGAATATGTATAGAAAGAGACACATTTCCAGCCACATCCACGGCAGCCACATGGAAATATTTGACAATTTCTTCCACAACCACTGTCTGTACCGCCTCCTTCAAAAATATTGCATTTTCCGCAGTCACTTGTGTATCGCTGCATGTATCCACAAGATAATAATATCCTTTGATGCCGGATGTGAGCACGTTCCGCGTGATATTGGATCGACACAAAAAGGTGGTACTTTCCCAAAGATAGGATTCCGCCTGATGATAATAGACGGTTCCATGATCCTTGGGAACGCTCCATGACAATTCCACTCTACTCTCAGAAAGTGCCTTTTTTTGTACACTATACAGATCCACAGGATCCGGCGCTGCACAGTCCGTCGCCACGACCCCCTGCAAACTGAGGATTTCCTGATAACCTATGGATTGAGATTGTACCCGAAAACTGCCATTACCGCTCTTTTGTTCAGACATGCTCTGATAAGTATGCGCATAGGAAGGGTTCACATAATTGCTCCCGCCATAGGAAGGGTTGGCCGATTCGATCTGTCCATTACTGTACCCGCACACCAACATTTTCTGGGCTGTCACACGATCACAGCGGTTCGTTTCCTCATCATATATGGTGCCACATCTTTTACACCACCACCATTCGACCTGATGATTATGTCCGGTATCCTGAGGGCCGTGCAACGGACCGTCACCTTGATCGCACATGCCGTCGCCGCTGTCATCCCAACATCCGTGCGCCTCATAATAATGCCCGAAATCCGTACCGCCACATATCACCGGCCCGCGATAGCAGTCATTTTTGTGATAATGGTAGATAACGCTGCCTGCCCTGCCGCCTTGATAGCCTCCGCCTCCGCCCGCATAACCGCTCTCTCCGTTGATATAAACATCATTTGTGCCGGCATTGGAACCGCCGCCATATCCGTTTCCTACAGAAGTGGCTCCGCCACCTCCACCCGCTACAAGCAATAGTCCCTTTTGATCGGATGTGATCAGCGTACATCCTCCGCCATTTGCAAACATACTCCCGCTGCCACCTCCATGATAACCGTTTGTCCCACCTATCGTGTAGGTGAGACATTCTCCCTTTCTGAGCCAGAATGTTCCAAAGATTCGGCCTCCCTCGCCTCCCTGATACCCTCCATAATTGCCGCCCTGGGCACCTTCAGCCGTCAATAGATACAGGCCAGTGTACGGCACGATATAGGTTCCTGAAGTTCCGGTGTATGGAAAGCTTTCTTCCACGCTGCAGCTATTACGAATATCTTCTGCCTCATTGATCTGTGTCCAATTCCTGTTGTCGCTGCTTTGATAGATCAGGTAGCCTTTGTTGTGCCCATCCTCTTGCGTCCAGGACAGATCTACAGCACCTCTTTCACCATTATCGGAATAGTTGTCCTCTGCTGAAAGCGTCAACTCCACCCATTGTGCATAGAGAGTCAGATCTCGATCCGGCGTGATCTGATCCCCTCCGCCCCCCGCAGGCTCCGTGCACTCAGGATCATAATACCATCCGCCGAAGGAACTCCCCTCCTTCACCGGAACCGGCAGCGTGATACTATCCGGCATGTAGCAGGCAGTAAGCGTGTCATAATTCCCATCGGACGCAGTAAAAAGATATTGGGCATTGTGAAATTTACCACAAAAAGGGGCACTCAACTTCCACTCCACAAAATGCTGCGTTCCAGTGATTTCTTCCAGTGCATTTCCCCCATTTGTCTCAAAGTTAACAGTAAAGCCGACAGGAGCAGTCACGTCATCCTCTTTCACATTATACCGCTCTAGATAACTCCCGGTAATGACTGTCTCCCCTGCTTTTCCCTGGTACAGTCCGGCTCCCGGGTCGATCCTCAAATGGCTGACTGACCTTCTCCATTGCGCGTACAACGCAACAACATCATTCTCTCTGTCCGTCAGATTCAGAATCTCAGCGCCGTCCTCATATGCCGTCCCGCTGCCATCAGGACGGGTATTCCATCCAATAAACTCATAGCCGATGCGCGTGTAGGCGTTTGGAGTCAGATGCGTGGCTGGAGTGATCTGCCGCCCCTCATACTCTGTGGCATTATGGTACATGTGGATACTGTTCTCCATATATCCCCCATAGATTCCCTCCACATTTGCACAATATTTTACCTGGTATTGATTCCAAGAAATACTTTTACAATAGTGTCTATCAAAACCGACTCCCTGTTCCAGATTATTATTCCAGGGACACAGATAGTAATAATTCATCTGCCTCCCATTCACATCAAGATCCAGATAATCAATGGACACTGCAGCCTCTCTGCTCATATAGACCAGCATATTGGTCAAACGATCTCCACAGTCAGCGCAATACGCAAACCATCCTGAATAATAATATCTCCCGCAAAAATCGCGCACAATGGGAATCCCATGCCAAACACCATCCCATTCTTCTCCGGGATAGGTGTTATGAACACACGCTCCCCATTTCAGCTCCACCTGCCAATATCCCACTGGAACCCTTCCCTGTCTGCCAAACAGATAATAGTGCTCTCCTGTGCCCGGTTCCCGCAAACTGGAAGAGATTCCTGTATGTACCCGAACTCCCTCTTCATACCATACATAACGGGTATCCCCGGCATTGGTAGTCCACGCCTGACCATCCGGACTAAATGTCACATAAGGACTGTTGAAGATCGTCTGCTGCTCTGCGGCGGGTTCTGATACAAGCTTCGTTGCGGGTTCTGATGTAAGTTCCGTTGTGCGTTCTGCTGCGCTAACTGTCGCGCCTGTCAGCAACAGTGAGATCAAAGACAAAAGCACAGACCACCCCATTCTTCTTTTTTTCACGTTGTCCCTCCCCTGTCACACGCCTTTACCACGCGCAAGGATCCACCTGCAAGCTGGGAATAGAACGCCTCCACATCATTCCTGTCCAAATATACATTGAGGCGCTGCGCCGAAGTTACGTGATCCTCCACAGAAATGGTATTGCCTGCGTTGTCAAAGACCTGCTCCACAAACACATCCGACCACACCAAATGCGCCTGACCATCCTCTCCAACCGCATAAATATGCACATAATCCCCTGAGCGAAGCACACCTCCCACCACCTGACAAAGATCCTCCGCTTTCAAACTCGCGATCACCGGTTCCCGCATATTCTGTGTCACCATGTTCCGATCTGCAAACATCCCTTCCGTCAGCAAGACACCTTGCTCGATCGTAAATAAAGCCTCCTTATTTTCCGCCTTCACCTCCTCCGTCAGTGCCGTCTCAGGGATGCAATTTACATCCACCTCTCTCCATTCCAGATATTCTCCATAATTGTCCGCTGTCAGCACACACCCTGCCGGAATCTCTCTTGCAGCTACATAGATATATGCCTTCTCATAATCTGCCAACATATTTTTCTCTATCTGCAACAGCAGAACAAAGACTGCTGCCGCCGCTGCAAAGGCCGCAAAGATACAGCCGGTCCAAAATGCTGTGTTCCCTTTTTTCTTTCCCATCTCTCATCCTCCTCATCAATTGATTGCGATATCTGCCAGTTTCCCTTTGCAGGCCGTGACTGTAACACCCAAAAAGCCTTTGACCTCAAAAGAGATCTGACTGTACACCCCCGTTGACTCTACCAGACTGCCGTCGGGTGCATATACCTCGCCCACCATGCCTTCTTCCTCCCAACTTTGTCCGTTGTCCTTTCTGTGCCAAATAGCAATATGATCGCCTCTCACATTGTAGATCGTATAATCCTCCACCGTGACCGGACCTGATATCAGACTCCTATTTGCACACTCCCAATTATCGTCCAGACCCAGATTCCCTCTCAAGGCTTCCACATACAGAGCATATGCCTCTGTAGGATCAGAAATCTGTACGGTATGGGAGACTCCATACTCCTGTATATCGATCACCGCTGACGCGAGATTGGATGCGGCCAAAGCATCCTCCAGATATAGAGAAGTCATCCGATACCCATCCATCTGCAGATAGGCACATAACAGAATCGCTATAAACAGCAGGAAAAACAACCCTGCCGTCCACTGGACCTTGCCTTCTTCTCCTCTAATTTTTGGCCGTGGATACTCTGTGTTCTTCAAAGACATACTCCCCCTTCAATTTTCCCTGTATTTTTAACACAATGGAGCACCCATAAGTGACCTGGCCCACGGTCGTGCCCGCATAATCAATCTCCGTCACTCCTATGTCAACAAGCTCCTGCGTCAGGGCAGTCTGATCCTCTGCCGTCAGATACCCCACCGTCTCCATCCGCAGGATATATTTTCTGGCAAGCTGTCCCACTTCCGCTTTTCTCTGGATCAAATCCGCACTGTCCATATAAGCCAACAGGATCACCGTCATAGCCAGCAGGCAAATTGCTGTAATCATTAGATCTCCCACATTACCTTCTCTTTTCTCCATAACTGGATCCCCCTCACATGGCCGTCCCCGACAAAATATTTTTCGCCTTATCTGTCATAGCCTGTACAAGGATCTCAATAAAATCGGTCAGGCTGTCCTTCATCACCACACACAACAAAAGTGCGATAACGCAAAGACCAACTGTCACCAAAATGCCATCTATTCCCGCTTCTTTTTGCAAAGCTGCCCTGCCAAGGCGTCCCCACATTTCTGTAAATTTTCTTTCTGCCTGCATTTTTATCTGTTCGAATCTAACTTTCATTTTGTCTTTCCTCCTCTAAAATTGTTTATAAAGTAATCATAGTTAAAACTGCATAGCGGCGGCAAACATATGGGTGACACAGGCATACAACGTAATCCCCAATACCGCCACCAAAATTCCCAGTTGATAAAATGTGATACTTCGGTCCAGACTGCCCTTTTTGTGTAACAGCACAGCAGCCTCCATATCCTTGAGCTGTTCGCCTATGTCATTTAACAGCTCCACCGCCTGACCGGATTCCAACGCCTGCAATATAGTGATACAGAGTGCGTCAATATAGCGATTGTCAAATTTTCCCTGAAAACGTTCCAGCGCCTCATAAATATCTGCCTTCATAACGATATCTCCCGCCAGATCTAAGAGCGCCTGCTGTAACCTTCTCTCCTGTACGCTCCCATAACATTCCGCCAGCGCATCTGTCACATATACGCCTGCACGGATCTGCATCTCCAGCGCATGATAGACCAGTTTGATCTCCGGCAGGGCCAGCTCATTGTCCTTTCGATTCAGATACTCCAGTAAGATATGGGGCAACAGCGCGAAAATTGCCATGCCCAAAACTCCATACACCAAAGAAATGCCCGCGAGTATCAAAAATCCTCCCGTTCCCATCACAATACACAGAGCCAGATAGGTGACCGGATTGATCCACACGCCGTAATGAAACGCAGCACCGTTTTTCAAAAGCCATCGGTTCTTCCGCAAATACCATTCGCCGGTCTGTCGCCCTTCTTTTAAAAGACCCATAAACTCCTCGTAGGTTTTCAGCACCAATTTTGCCGGATGATATGCAGATAACCGCAGCAAAAACCAAAATAAGAACGAGGATACCGCAGCGGGAAGAAAACGCACCGCCCAGTATATCCCTATTTCCAGATTACTCTCCATTCCCTCACCTCTCTCCTACCTGTGAATCCGATAAATCTGCCTGAGAAATAGAAATGCGATCACGCCCAACACTCCTGCCGCGATCCGGCCCGGAATGGTGTCCCGCAGCACATTCCACATAGACACCCCGATCAGTCCGTCCACAGTCAAAAGCACCAGTACCGACATCGCCGCCAAAAGCAACATATTGATGGCGGCTTCCCTGAGCATACCTTTTTTCTCATCTCCCATTCTGTGATATTCCCTTATGCTTCTCCGGCTGTTGTTCACCAACGCGGTAAAATCCGCGCAATACCGGATACTGATCTCCATATTGCGGGCAAGCTCCTTGAATTTCGGGTGTTCGATCTTCTCAGCCATGGATAGCAGTGCCAAGTTGGTATCCCCCGTGGTCTGTGCCTCATAATAACACTCTTCCAGCGCACTCTGCAGGGGTTCCTCCACATATCGGCTGATCTGATGGAAGATGCCGGTGATCTCCCCCGCGGTAATGCTGTAGCTGCCCAAAAAATCCAAAAATTTTATGAGATTTTCATTGACTCTGCTCATCGTGCGAAACTTTCCTGTCTGCAAAACGATATACTCCGCAGCCACACAAAAAAACACCCCTATGCAGGCCCTCAAAAGCCCTCCAAACAACAATACGATCAAAAATACTGCTGCCGCAAACAAGATACTCAAAACAAGAAATCTCTCCACATTCAGAAATGGAAATCTCACTCGAAGACCACTATAAGCCAATTCCTGTTCCAACCACATCCATAAAGAATATTTCCTGTGAATATCCTGTAGATTTTTCCTGTTTTCCAAAAGCCTTTTTCTAGTTGTCTCATCCATACTGTCCCGGGTGCGTTTGAGCGCCTGTGACAACTGTTCCAGCCATCTGATCCGGTACAACAGAGCAAGGAAACCCACAAACAACAAGAAAAAAACGCCTCCCAACATTGCCTTCTCAAACAATCCGTTCATATTCCAGCTCCTTCCTCTCCTCGTTCCAACCCTTACAGGCAAAAATCTGCTTTACTCTGTATTGCTCCATAAAAATCAAGGTACGAAAACAGTCCATCATTTTCATCAGCTCATTCCGCGAATACCGGCTCTCATACATGGCATAATCCACCAGCTTATCCGCCGCCCGATCTGCGGAGGAGGCATGAATCGTTGCCGCACAGATCTGCCCCGTGCAGGCGGCATTTAAGAGATACAATGCCTCCGCCCCCTTGATCTCTCCTATGATAAAAAAGTCCACATCCATCGTCAATCCGGCAATACTGATATGCTTCAGATCATAGTTCACCCGACTCTCCCCCGTCCCCGGAAGCGAATGTAAAAACATCATATCCGGATGGCTTCTAGTGGTCAATTCGTCCGCCTGCTGCGCCACCAGGATCGCCATATCGTCCGGCAGCGTCTCCTTCAACGCATTCAGCAGAGTAGTCTTGCCAGAGGAATTGCCGCCGCAGATCAAAGTCGATCCATAGCGAAACCGATGAACCAACAATTCCGCCACACTACGATTCAGCATATTCCGGTCTATGAGTTCCTTCATCTGTGGAAATACCTTGGGAACCTTGCGAATACACAGATACGGCTCACTGTAAGTGTTCACTAAAGGCATGGACAGGGTAAATCGCAGGATAAAATCGGAATGACTCTCCGAGTCTGTAAATCGCTGAATTGCGTTGAGATTTGAAATATTGACCTGATTCTTGGTAGCTACATATTCTACAAACTGCCGGTACTCCTTCTCTGACCGAAAGGCAATTCCGGCATCCATCCTCTTGCCCTCCCGCTTGACGCGGATACAATCATAACTGATCACACGTATGTCTGAAATAGCCGTATCATCGATCAGTGGCGACAGTCTGGAATAACCAAATACATACTGTTCAAATGCCTTGATCAACTCCCCTTCAAGGTCCTGCGGCACATGGTAGTATGTCCTAATGTGCGTTCCCACTTCCGTCAGAAACTCTCGCTTCCCTAGAAACCCCTTTTTCATCTGCATCAGCGAGCTTTGCTTTTGTGTCAAGTAATCATCCACCAACTGCTGCAACCCTTCATCTACAGTGGATATCTCTCCCTTTTTTCTAATTTCCTCCTTCATCATCCCTCCTGTGTCCCTCGTCTCCTCTCGTCCCTCAGGATGCGCGCTTTCCCAAAAATAGGTACAAAAAGAAAACTGTAAACAATACAATCAACTGGTAACAACGGCCGAATCGGCCAAAAGACTACCTAGAAAGACGTCTCTAAGTAAATAAAAGAATACACTATCTTTCCCCATATGTCAAGGGGTAAAATAAATTTTTATAAACGTTTTTTCGTTTATTTCCAAAAACAACGGACAACACGTTCCGCGAGCTGCCCTTATGTTAAACTAAGGCTGTCGCATGATAGTAGGAATTACTATCGTGCGACAGCCACACCCTCTATTTTCCCAACGCCTCCTGCTTGCGCAGCAGCGCGTCAAACTCTTCCATTGGCATGGGTTTGTAAAACATGAACCCCTGAGCCTCCTCGCAATCATAATGCAGCAGGACATCTTTCTGTTCTTCCGTTTCCACGCCCTCCATGATAATCTTGGATCCCATAGCCTGAAGCATAGCTATGGTATGCTTTAAAATGACCTGGCTCTTGCCGTCCTTCAAATTCAAAATAAAGCAACGATCGATCTTAATCTCGTCCAAAGGCTGCGATTTCAGCATATTCATCGTAGAACAGCCGGTTCCAAAATCGTCCATGGAAATCTTAAAACCTTTTGCCTGCAAATGCTTCATCCGCTCAAATATCCCGTCCTCATCCCGCAAAAATGCGCTCTCTGTAAGCTCCAGCGGCGTATACTGCGCAGGCACATCATACTTCTCACTCATCTCGATCAGACTCTCACAGAGTCTCTTGTCATAGGCATGAATACGGGAGACATTGATGGAGACCGGAACCAGAGGCCTTCCTTCCTTCTGCATCTCGCCCAGAAAAACAAATACCTGTTCCCATATATACTGATCCACATTGATAATAAACCCATTTTTCTCCAAAATAGGTATGAAGTCCGCGGGACTTATCACTCCTCTGTCGGGATGGATCCAGCGCACTAACGCCTCTCCGCCTACAATCTGTCCCGTGCGCATATTGACCTTGGGTTGAATATATGCTGTCAACTCACCGTTTTTGAGAGCCGCCACGATATCGTTCTCGATCTGCTTCTCGCGCAGTATGCTCCTGCGCATCTCATCGTCAAATACGGCATATTCCGCAAAGAATTTGCCCTTAATGCTCTGCATTGCCATGGTGGCACAATCCTTCAGATAGCTGACGGAAGGGCGCTTGTCTCTGGAAGCGCAGATGCCGAAGGCCGGCAGCACTCTATAGGTAAAGGGAAATTCATCGATCCTGCGCCGCAGATCCACAGCAATCTCCTCTAGCTCGCTCTCCTTCTCGTAAGCTGTGCACAGGCAGAAATTGTCCGCCCGCAGATGGCAGGCATATGTCTTGGGACGATTGTCCTCATAATAACGAAACGAAGATGAAATAAATTTTAACAGGCGATCGCCTTCGCTCCTCCCGCAAAATTCATTTACCGCTTTAAACTGCGCGATGTCCATGATGATCACGCCAAAATAATCCTCCGGATTCTCTCTGATCAACTCTCCACAAAGGTAAAAAAAGGTCTTCAGATCATACAGGGCGTTGCGATGCCGCCGACCTTCCACAGGCTTCTCCTTTTCCATGTGTTTGAGAGAATACTGGTAAAGCTCCTCTTTTCCCTCCTCCGTCTGCTGTAGAGATCGATTGATGATTTCTTCCCTTGTTTTCTCATGCGCCATATACTCTATACTCCCCGTTGCGTGCCTCCCGTTTCCTTGCTGCTCTCTTGTATATGATTATACTATTTTTTAAATGAATTTTCTACTGTTTTTCAAAAAACATTTTAAATGCTCCGTTCACGCTCCAACTGACGGAATAATCGGAGCAATACGATGACCGCCGCAGCCGCCAAAATCACTTCCGCCGCAAACTGCGCATACGCAAGTCCATACAGCGGGAAGAGAAAATTTAGAATAAAAAGCGCCGGAATTTCCAGAACGATCTTGCGAAGCACGGCAAAGATCAACGACTTCCGCCCAAGTCCGCACGCTTGGAATACACCCACCGCCAAAAAGTCCATGCACAGAAACGGCATCCCAAGACATAACCCTCTCAAGAATCTGGTTCCATATGCCACAATGGAGGGATTCTTCATAAAAAGAGAGATCAGAAAACTTGCGCCCAGCCAATAACTCACAGCCAGCGTTGCCATAAAAGTGAGATTGATCTTGGCAGTAAAGGTGATCGTTTTCTTCATACGAGGTACATTGCCACTGGCGTAATTATAGCTGATCAGGGGCATGATGCCCTGCGAGAGTCCAAACGCCACCTGCATGGGAACCATGTTGATCTTCTGTGAAATACCCATGGCCGCCACAGCGTCCGCTCCAAAGGAAGCCGTAAAATTGTTCAACACCGTCATACCCGTCACATTCAACAGATTTTGAATGGACGCCGGGATGCCCACCGCCATAATTCCTAGCACAATATCTCTTCTGAAGCGAAACAGCGTGGGGCGGATACACACATAGGTGCGTCCGCGCTTCACGTACAGCAAGATAAAGAAGTACGCGCATGCCACACAGTTGGACAAAAAGGTGGCACAGCCGGCTCCTGCCGCGCCCATATTCAATCCCCAGGGCAAGATAAAAACAGGATCCAGAATGATGTTGAGAAAACATCCGCTCATCGTGCCCAGACTGGCATGAAGCGACGCCCCTTCCGCCCGCACCAGGTACGCCATGACCACGTTTAAAATGGCGGGCGCCGCGCCAAAACTTACCGTCCACATCAGGTACTCTCCCGTAGCGGCACTAGTCCCGCTATCCGCTCCCAACATCCCCAGCAGAGGGACATGAAAAGCAGAGTAGAGTACAGAAAACAAGATTCCCGCTATGAGCGCACAGTAAAAACCGATGGCGGAACTTCGATAGACCGTGTCATAATCCTTCGCCCCGAGTCCGCGGCTCATCATGCTGGAAGTACCCACGCCAAACAGATTGTTCACAGCGTTAAACGCCAACAGTACCGGCGCCGCCAACGTAACGGCGGCATTTTGTACCGGATCGTTCAACATTCCCACAAAGTAAGTGTCCGCCAGATTATAGATCACCATAACCAGCGAACTGAGGATGGTGGGCACCGCCAATGTCATCACAGCCTTGGGGATCGGTTTCTTTTCAAATAGTTCAGTTTTTTCTGCTTGTTCCATTTGTCCACACCTTCCTGGCAATAGTCCGGTAACTATTCAGCCATAAATGTAGTTGTTTTTGCTGAGGTCGTAGCGAGTGTCATTGTGCGGATGGTATATTCCAACGCAGACACGCTTTCGCTGCACCTCACTCGTAATAATGGCATCGCTAGCATCTGCTTATGGAGTATACCGTCCACACAATTCGGATTACAACATCCGGCAAGAGCACATGACATTGCCAGTTACTTAGCTCCAGCGGGGTAATATGCCGGTAATCTGAAAAGGCTGAACTGTTATTACTTTTCTCACCACGCCAGTACATCAGTGCCCGCGAGGCGAACAGCCTTGGAACAGCCTTGTGCAAGTCGGAGCATTTTCTTACAGCGCGGTTATGTCTCCCAGGGGAAAAGCACATGGATGTGCTTTTCAGGTTTCATCGGGCATGGATGCCCGTTGAAACCGCCCCGAACGTTGCCATATCCTGATTCCGCGCTGTTAGAAAACGCCCGACCGAAACTCGGCTGTTCCAAGGCTGTTCACCTCGCGAGCACGTATCTTGTTGGCTGCCCTGTGAAAAGTAACGAACTGTTACAGCTTCGCTTCGCTAAAATTTTTACTCCACCCGTTGTACTTTTGTCCTCCCCATGATATAATGACCTTATTCAAGGCATGAAACGGCCGAATGGCTATATAGTACGAATCATAAAGGAGACATTGTTATGAACGTTGGTGGTTTCTTTCTTTTAGGGGGCGGATTGCTCATCATCATTATCGCTGTAGTGATCGCAGTCGTTTCTTCGGTCGTGTCCGCGGTCGCAGCCGATCAGGATGATGCGGACGATTAATTTGCATCGTTTCGCTCAATACTCGCGTATGTCGCCATGCGGAGTTTCCTGATCGTCGGAAGGACTTCCGCGGCACATCGCTGAGTAAAGTAGAGCATGACCAGATCCTCTGACGGATCCATGGTCACATAATTTCCGGTCCATCCATCCCAGCCGCACTCACCCAGAGAGGCATTGCTGCCTGCTGCGCCCTGGTCGATCAGCACGCGCATCAGACATCCATATCCGTATCCTCTCAGACTGTCCCAGTTCATATCTACACGCTGGCGGGGTTCCAGGCGGTTTTGCATCATTAATTCTACCGTTTTCTCCCCCAACACCTGTCTTTGTCCGTACTTACCTTTGTGAACCATCATGGACGCAAAATGGCTGTAGTCATCCAGAGTGGAGACCAGTCCTGCTCCCCCCGACTCAAACGCCACATCCTCTCCATAATACTCACCCAGATGACTTCTCAAAAAAGGCGTCAGCTCTTTTGTATCCGTATTCCACTCATAATTTTGTGCAAAGCGCGAACGCTTCTCCCTTGGCACAAAGAAGCCTGTATCCGGCATCTCCAACGGTTCAAACAATTCCGTGCGGAGAAATTCTCCAAAACTTTTTCCGGAGACCTTCTCTATCACACCGCCCAACACATCCGCGGAAAGTCCATATAGCCACTTTTCACCCGGATGAAAGCACAACGGAACCTGTCCGATGCGCTCCAGATAATCCTGCGTGTCCACGTGTTCTCCCCGAAGCCTTCTGTCAATCAGCTCTCGAAACAGTTCCCCCATCTGTCTGCCTGGCAAATGCCCTTCCTCCGGATAGGGGATTCCGGAAGTCATATTTAACATATCCCACAGCGTGTTCTCCCGCTCTACGGGAAGGAGCTCCCCCGAAGGGCCGCATACTTTCTGTTTTGCAAATGCCGGAAGATATTTGGAAACCGGATCCCACAGATCCACCTCTCCCCGCTCCGCCAGCACCATCACCGCCGCCGCAGTGATAGGCTTGGTCATGGAGTACAGGCGGATAATGGTATCCCGTCTCATAGGAATCCCCTCTTCCGCGTCCGCCCATCCACAGGCATGAAAATATTTTTCGTTTCCGCGATGGAGGACCAGGACGCTTGCGCCCTTTACCTCCCCCGACTCTACCTCCTCGCGGAGGATTTTGTCCATGGTCTGCTTATAATCAAACATACTTTAAATCTCAACCTCCAAATGCAGCACGCTACATGCGGGAATCGTAAATTTTACACGGTTGTCCTCCACAGTCACACCCCCAAGCGTCATCGTATGTACTTTGTCAGAGTGTTCAAAAGTGTTGCAGTCTCTCATATTTCCGGTCAACAGCTCTCCCTTTGCGGACTTCACGGATGTCTCCGCAAAAATCCCTTCGATGGATATCTCGTCGGAGAGCGACAGATTGGTCAATGTCACATGAAATCTGCCGTCCGCCGACCGAGAGACGGACTCTGTCAGATCCGGCACCTGCCATTCTTCCTCCAGTCCGATCAGACTGCTCTCCACAGAGGACTCCACCAACTCCGCATCCTGATGATGCCTGTACATATGGAACACATGCCACGTAGGAGTCTTTACCATCTGCTCTCCGTCCGTCAGGATCACCGCCTGCAATACGTTCACCATCTGTGCGATGTTTGCCATTTTAACGCGGTCACAGTGCTTGTTGAATAGATTCAGATTGATTCCCGCCACCAGAGCGTCCCGCATGGTATTCTGCTGATAGAGAAAACCGGGATTCGTGCCGGGTTCCACGTCGTACCAAGTTCCCCACTCATCGACGATCATACCGATCTTTTTCTCCGGGTCAAACTGATCCATGATCGCCCCGTGACGTTTGATCAAAGTCTCCATCAGCAAAGTCCGCTTCAAAGTGCGATACCAGTCTTTCTCGTCAAACTCTGTGGCGGAACCCTTCTTGTCCCACTTGCCGGTAGGCAGCGTATAGTAGTGCAGAGACATGCCATTCATAAAACCGCTTCCATGGTCAAAGACAGTCTCCAACACCTTTTGCGTCCAGTGATAATCGTCCGCATTTGCGCCGCATGCGATCTTGTAAATAGGCGCCTTGGGATCATAGTTGCGCACATAAGTCTGATATCTGCGGTACAAGTCGCCATAATACTCCGGACGCATGTTTCCGCCGCAGCCCCAGCTCTCGTTGCCCACGCCAAAATAATCCACCTTCCAGGGTTCTTCGTGGCCGTTTGCCTTTCGCAGATCCGCCATGGGCGACACCCCGTCAAAAGTCATATACTCCACCCACTCACTCATCTCCTGCACCGTGCCGCTCCCCAGGTTGCCGTTTACATAACTCTTGCATCCCAACTGTCTGCACAGCTCCATAAATTCGTGGGTGCCAAAGCTGTTGTCCTCCACCACGCCGCCCCAATGCGTATTGATCATCTTCTTGCGTCCGGTCTTGGAACCGATGCCGTCCTTCCAGTGGTATTCGTCGGCAAAGCAGCCCCCCGGCCAGCGAAGCACGGGCACCTGGATCTCCTTCAGCGCCTCCACCACATCTGTCCTCATACCATTTACATTGGGAATGTCAGATTTTTCCCCCACATAGATCCCCTCATAGATACAGCGCCCCAGATGTTCGGAAAAATGCCCCTGTAGCTCCGGGTTTAAATGTCCTTTTTTCACATTGGGATTCACATATAATTTTGCCATGACGAATATCCTCCTTTTAAGGTTAATCAATAATTTAAGTCTATTCCCTATGGAAGAAAAAGTCAAAGGGAATCTATCAAATATTGAAACATATATATTATTTATGATATACTAAACTTAACTGATTATTATTTTGACAGTCAACCTGGAAAGGGGAACTTTATGAATTTAGTGGAAGCCGTCCGCAGCCTGCATCAGGAACATCCGGAAGATGTTCTGTACCCTCTGTACACACCTTGGGGAGAAACGCTGGACCGAGAGCATGTCTGGCCAGAGTACCCCCGCCCCCAGTTCGTCCGCCAGCATTTCACCAGTTTAAACGGCGAATGGGAATATTGTATCGTCCCCCTTGCGGACACATCTGTGGTCCCAGGAAAAAAGCTGCCTCAGGCAAAAAAGATCCTGGTTCCGTTCTCGCCGGAAGCTCCCCTGTCCGGCGCCCATGTGCAGCTAAAACCCAACCAGTATCTATGGTATCAACGTACCATTCATTTTTCCCAGATGGAACACGCCAGAAGGCAACAACTGAACAAGCGCTGTCTTTTGCACTTTGACGCGGTGGATCAACAGGCTACGGTATATATTAACGGCCAGGAGGCGGCTACCCATTTGGGCGGCTATCTCCCGTTCACTGTGGACATCACAAAATATCTCTCCAATCATTCCTGTCTGCTGCAGGTCAAAGTGCGGGACGAGACGGATGCCTCTTATCACACCCGCGGAAAGCAGACCTTAAGGCGGGGCGGCATGTTTTACACGGCGCAGAGCGGCATCTGGCAGAGTGTGTGGTATGAATGGGTTCCGAAGAACTATATTGCCTCCTGCCGCATTACCCCGGATTATGATAACGGTCAGGTTAAGATCGAGCTGCGCTCACCGAAGCCTTTTGAGGATGTGCGCTGTGAACTGACGGACGCTGCATGTACTTGCCAGGTAGAGCGCTTTGAAACTTCCAACCATGACGGCTCCAAAGAGCAAGATCCCTTCTCTGCTCATACGGTATTGACGCTGCATTTTACAGAGAAAAATTTCTATGCCTGGAGTCCGGAGGAGCCCTATCTTTACCATTTTACTGTCTACGCCGACCAAGATCAGGCGGACAGTTATTTCGCCATGAGAAGCTACACCGTGGAAGCGGATGATCAGGGAATTTTGCGTTTCTGTCTCAATCACCAACCCTATTTCCTGCACGGAATATTAGATCAAGGATACTGGCCCGACGGGTTGATGACTGCCCCCTGCGACGAAGCCTTTGTATTTGACATTGAACTCGCCAAAAAAAATGGCTTCAACATGCTGCGAAAACATATCAAGATCGAGCCTCTGCGCTGGTACTATCACTGCGACAGACTGGGCATGATCGTGTGGCAGGATATGGTAAGCGGCGGCACGTCTTATCACATGCCCCTAGTGTGTTATCTCCCCACCCTTTTTCCGCTGATGTCCCGCCACACAGCAGACAACCACTATCATCTTTTCTCCCGCGCGGACGCAGAAGGCCGCCGTCTGTGGGAACAGGAGTGCGAAGATACCATAGATCACTTATACAATGTCCCTTCTCTCGCAGTATGGGTTCCTTTTAACGAAGGCTGGGGGCAGTTTGACGCCGCCAGAATCGCGGAGACCGTGCGCGCCAAAGACCCAACGCGCCCCATAGATCATGCAAGCGGATGGTTCGACCAAAAGGGCGGCGATTTTCGCAGTATCCACAACTATTTCCGTCCGCTTCGAGTGAAGTTAGACGATACGCGGGCTTTCGCCATATCTGAATACGGCGGATATGCTTGCCACATTCCGGGCCATTCCAGCGTGAACAGAATCTATGGATATCGAAAATATAGCACACCGCAAGATACAGAAAACGCTATCCGTCAACTTTTGGAGAATCAATTATTTCCGCTGGTAGAGCAGGGATTAAGCGCTGCCGTTTACACGCAGTTGTCCGACGTGGAAGAAGAGGTCAACGGACTGGTGACTTATGACAGAAGGGTCTTAAAAGTACAGAATTTGTAGGTTATTTCACTATAAACGAGACCGTCGCATGATAGCTGACGCCATGCCTATACACCATATTTTGTGACTAGCCACTGCTTCGGAACAAAATATGGTGTATGGAATGGCCGAACCACTATCATGCGACAGCCTCATTTTATTGTTCTTATGGTTCCGGTCTCTTATGCGAAAGGATTCTCCGTGGGATACCGCACACCCTTGGGTTGATTATAATTCAGATCCTCCACAGGCACTCCCACATATTTGAACACTTCATACAGCGCTTTTCCAAAATGTCCAAATGCCACCGCGCCGTGGTGAGGATAGTTCTTCTCGATCAGCACATGACGATAAAAACGTCCCATCTCAGGAATGGCAAAGACGCCAATACCTCCAAAAGATTTCGTAGCCACCGGAAGCACTTCTCCCTGCGCTATGTATGCGCGCAGCTTGCAGTCAGCGGTGGACTGCAGACGGTAGAAAGTGATATCGCCAGGTGCGATGTCGCCCTCGAGCGTACCGTTGGTAACCTCCACGGGCAGATTCCTCGCCATGATCTTCTGATATTTCATGCTGCAGGATGCAAGCTTTCTGGAACAGGTATTTCCGCAATGGAAACCCATAAAAGTATCCTTGTGCGTATAATCAAATTTACCCTTGATCGCCTCTTCATACATATCCGCAGGGACAGAATTATTGATATCCAACAGAGTGACTGCATCCTCGCTGACACAGGCGCCGATAAACTCACTCAGACAGCCGTAGATATCCACCTCGCAGGACACGGGGATCCCCATGCCGGTGAGACGGCTGTTGACATAACAGGGAACAAAGCCAAACTGGGTCTGAAATGCAGGCCAGCACTTACCGGCAATCGCAACATACTGACGATAACCTCTGTGCTCCTCCACCCAATCTAACAGAGTCAGCTCATACTGAGCCAGCTTGGGCAGTACCTCGGGTTTCATATTGCCCGCGCCAAGCTCCTCTTCCATCTCTTTCACCTTGGCAGGAATACGCTCATCCCCAGCGTGCTTGTTAAATGCTTCAAACAGATCAAGCTCAGAGTTCTCTTCTATCTCGACATCCAGGTTGTACAACTGCTTGATGGGCGCGTTGCAGGCAAGGAAATTTAAGGGTCTGGGACCGAAGGAAATGATCTTTAAGCTGCGAAGGCCAATGATCGCTCTTGCAATAGGGAGAAACTCATTCATCATATCCGCGCACTCAGCAGCCGTTCCCACCGGATACTCCGGAATATATGCCTTCACGCCGCGCAGCTTCAGGTTATAGCTCGCATTCAGCATACCGCAGTAAGCATCTCCGCGTCCGTCCATCAAATCGCCCTGACTCTCCTCCGCCGCGGCGATGTACATAGCGGGACCGTCAAAATGCTTTGCCAACAACGTCTCAGAAATCTCCGGTCCGAAATTGCCCAGATATACACACAGCGCGTTGCATCCGGCTTTCTTGATATCCTCCAAAGCCTGTACCATGTGGATCTCACTCTCCACAATACAAATCGGACACTCATAGATATCGGCGGCGTCATATTTGTCAGTATACGCCTTGATAAGAGCCTTCCTTCTGTTGACAGAAAGACTTTCCGGGAAGCAGTCGCGGCTCACGGCTACAATTCCCAATTTGACCTTCGGTAAATTGTTCATACCCTAATCCTCCTATTATAATATTGGGTCAATCATTCCTATAGAGTCATTATACCTACAACAAACCTAGAAGTCAACAACCCTGGTTCCATCCGTTCAAAACACCTCGTCTTTCAGGTATTCCTCCAGCATTGCTTCCTGATAGGCAGCCTTTTTGTGGCAGAGCATGGCCTGCTTGACAGGCTGTAACTCCTGCAGATGGATATGCTCTAACTGCTTTAAGCTTTTTTCGGCGATCTCTACATCAGACCGATATTTCTCATAAAATTCTCTCTGATATTTCCAGAGACGCAATCGATCCCCATAACGTTCCTTCAACCTTTGCGCGATCAAAAGTCCCTCCGGATCATAATCTCCCGCATAAAAAAAGCGGACACTATCTTCAAACAGATTCATCAAAACCCACGTCGCCAGACGAATCTGACCGTTACCGCACAAAATGGCAGTCTCCGGCCACGCTTCTATCAGTTTGGCAAAAACGGCCGGATTTTCTACGATATACACGGTCTTTCCCCTCTGGGGAAAGACTCGATTCAGCTTTCTCATCGTCATCAGCGTCAGTTGCAGCGGTTCCCGATGTCTCAGGAATCCGTCCATACCCTCATGCATCTTGCCGTCCTTCCTCACACCGCCTATTCCATACACAAGCATGTGATTGGAGAGCGCATCCTTGAGAAGTCCCGCTTTCCAAAAGATTTCCGCCTTTTCTTCTGCTCGAAGGTCCGCCGTCCCTGAAACATTCGGAAACCATCCTCTCAAAAATGCGAGCAGCAGTTGTTCTCCCAAAGTCCCTGCATCAAAAAAATGAGGATTGCCTGTGGTCTTTGCCGCAAACACCGCAAGCAGCTCATAATTGTCCTCCCCTTCCTTAGGAACCGTCAAAACGGGAAGTTGGGGAATCGCCCGCATCAACAGAGAGAGCGTTTCTTCCAATCTCTCCGACTGCTTTCGATAATGCTCCATCAGCAGTCGATAACCCTCCCCCTTCGTTTGAAGAGCCTCGTCAAGCCAACGGACTCCCGGATTCGACGGATCGACAGACAGAATCCGGGCAAAAAAGCGCTCCCGCTGCCCCTGTTCCAACAGCCTTTGCTCCTTCTTTCCCACCATTTCTTCCTGAAAGTATGCTCTCAGGATCGCTTCCCATTTTAACCCGAAAAATCGGCTGTTCTCCAAAGCTTTCTCCATGGATGCCGCCGAAATTCGAACCGTCTTTTTCCCCGTATAGTCTTTTTGAAAAAAACCGCCAAGCTGAATACATTCTTCCCGACTGAGTCCGGAAAGCTGCACCGTACCTCCAAAATGTCCAAGGCTTCGATATTTGTCTCTCATCTGTACCAATAATTTGTCGTACACCTTCCGCTGTTTCAAATATTGAATACACTCTTCCAGCTTTCGGTCATATTCTGTTTCCGCGGATTCCATTTTTTCGGACTCCATTCTTTCAGATTCCCCCATTTCCATGCACCAGCACACGCTCTCTGCCGTTCCATATGTATTGAATGACTGTCACGAATTTTGCGTTTTCGGGCCGCAACAGTTGATAGATCGCAAGTCCCGGGACCGTGTCATAGTCTCCCCACAACACCTGAGAGTTGATCATAAAATTAAACCGACACTCTACCATCAACCGGAACATATCGCGTATATTCGTCTCGTCCACTCCCGCAAAAGCCTCATCCAGCGAAATCAATCTGGGCGCGTCCTGCCTTGCCCCCGCATACTTTGCCACAACGGCCGAAAAGAGCGGCACATACATAGCCATGGCTTTCTCTCCTCCGCTGAACGTAAAGAACACGCGATCCGTCAGTTCTTTTTTCTTCTCTCCGATCTTCTGGCACTCCAGCGTAAATTCAAACCACTTACGATAATCCAGCACCTCACGCATAATGGCATGAAAAGACTGTACCGAATTGCCCTCGCCGGTATATTTCCTCGCCTCGGCGATCTTGGAACGAAAATGATGCGACAGCTTGTCAACCTCCTCGTCACGCATGATCTCCGCATCTTTAGAGAGCAGCTCCACCAACTCTCTGGTATCCAACTGTTCCTCCTTTTCCGCGCGTTTATTCCTCCAGCTCAGGCTTAATTTCAGACCGCTGGAAGTGTGCATGGAATCCATCAATCGGTTCATATTGTCCACCCAACGCTTGCTGGAGTGGATCTTGGCTCTGATCTTTTTGCTGATGGTATTGGCCAGAATATCTTCAAATAACTCGCGCTCCTTGTCGCTTAGCAAACGTTTCTGCACCTCGGCGTCCTCCCGAAGTCTCCCAATCAGTTCCTTAAATTTGACATTGACCCCTCTATACTTTCCGACAATATCGATTCTCCGCATGGAAATATCGAGAATACCGCCCTCGTCCTCCTCTTCAAACAACGTCTGCAAGGTGAGCTGATAATTCACCAGATATCCTCTGTTTTGATGATAGAGTTCTTGCAGATTCCCCAGCAGATCCGACTGCTTTCGGTTTCCGAATTTTCCCGCCAACATGCCGCAGACTTTTTCCGCCTGATCCTCCATATCATCATTGACCACAAAATAGCGTTCCACATAACCCAAAGTATATTCCGCCCGAAACCCCTGTTCCAACAAGCGGTATCTCGGCACATTCCTCTGTCGGTTTTCTTCCTGCTGCCCAAGCTCCCTCTTCAACTGTTCCTCTCTCGCCTGCCAGTGGGCCTGCTGCGCCATAGATTCCTCCCGCAGTCCGGGCAGCGCCGTCAATCTCTCCAGACAATAGTCCAGTCTCTCCTTTATTTTTTCGTAATCAGTCAGCTTAAGCTGTTCCCTAATCGAAAGCAGGGCGGCCTCCAATTCGCTCTTCTTGCGGGAACTTCTGCCCAATTCGTAGCGGATGGTATCCAAATCTTCATCGATCGAACCCAGCGTATCTCTCAGACTGTTGAGCACAGATATAGCGCTCAAGTACGTCCCATGATCCAACTGAAGCCGCACAAACAGTCCCTTATAATTTCCCAAGGATTCCAAGGCGTTGGAAAAAATATCCAACCTTGCCGTGAGATAACACTTACTACAGAGCTCGCGCACCTTTAACTGAATTTCATCCAGTTCTGACTTCACCCCGCTTAAAATTTCGCGAGCGTCTTTGATCTGCCTGTTCAACTGTTCCAGATCATGGCTCCTATCCGCATACTCCTTGGCGGCTTCCCGCATATCCACATTTGACGGGAACGCCTCCCATTCCTGCCGCAGCAGCGCCTTTTTCGCGTCAAGCTCCTGAATACGCTTTTCACATTCCTCCAACTGTCCTCGCAGTAAAAGTTCCTCCTGTTCCAACTGGGCAATCTTTTCCGCGCGAAACCGCTCCCTGGCTCTCACACCAATATAGCGCGCCTGATACTCCCCCGTGACGGTTCCCTCAATAACACCTATCCCATAGTTTCCCTTTTCATCCACCCATGTACTGCCATGCTCTATCGGCATCCCCTGCCTATGTACGCCGATGGAAGATAAAATATTAGAAACGCTCTGATATCTTAAAATATCATTTTCCCCATTATCCACATCCAACACTTCCAACAAATTCTGTTTCACATGAGCGACATCGCTGAAAATATAGCGGTCGCATACGCCATCTCCCAACGATTCAACCATCTCTCGATATTCGGCCGGAACGATCAAAGCATCCAAAATGCCCATGGAAAGCAACGCCTCCTCCAGACGGGACGCCTGCTTTTCATCCAAATGTCCTTCAAAATCGATGGCCTTGTAAAATTGCAGAAAAGGAATCCCCTTCTCCATCAGCAGGTTCCGGCTGCGCAAAACGGCTTCGCCGCACTCCGGTTCCGGGTCTTTTTTGTCGCGCCATTCTTTAAGTTCCTCCAAAATCTGCCGCTGTTGATCGAGCAAAAGCTTTCTTTGCTGTTCCTCTGTAAACAGTCCGTCCTTCAGCTCCCTCTCTCTATTTTCAAACGCCTCTCTTCCAAACCCATGTATTTCGCTGAAGTCCGTCCCATACGCATACTTTTCTATAGCCTGCACCGTGCGCTGCTTGATCTCCTCCGGCAGATGCAGCTGCTCGTTTGTCTTTTCCCACTGATAGAATTTCTCGATCCACTCGTCTTTGACCTCACGAAGCAAAAGATCATACTGGCGGCACTCTTTTTCCTTCTGCTCCTGCCTGCCCCGAATGGCATCCAACTCCTGCAACTGCCTGTCGTACCGCTCTTGACAGCTTTTTTCCTCCAGAAGCGCCTCTCTGCCCTTCTCGACTCGCTTGGTATATTCTGTGAGCATTTGATCGTGACTTTTGAAGGCCTGCTCCTTCTGCGGCTCTTCCAGCAGCTCTTTTTTCAAAAAGGCATATTCGTCAAAAGGAATCCCCTCCAGCGCTTCCTCCATGCCTGACAAAATCTCCTGCATTTCTTCCCACAGCAGCTCCTTTTGTTCCTGCCTCTCTTTCAGCTTTCCCTCGATCTCCCGATATCTCTCCTCTTTCTCCTGTTCCTGTCTCTTCTTTTGACTGTTTTCCTTTTCCGCCTCTTCGATCTCGCCGCTCAACTTGATCTCTCTTTGCTTTAGCTGTGCGGCGTCACTGTCCTTCAAAGACTCCTGCTCCTGCCTGAGTATCTCCTCTTCCTGTCTCAACTCCTCGTAATGTGTCTTTTCTTCCTCCAAACGATGGATACTCTCCTCGCGCTGCTGTTCCAGATCTTTTATTTTCTTCTCCAATTTTCTGCACTCCTGCGCGCAATTCGTGAAATGCTCCGCCTTTTCATACAGCACGATCTGATTATACTGGTCAAATATCTTCTCGATCTGTTCCGCTGCATGAATACTTTCATCCAAAGCGTCCAGGTTCGCTTTCTGAGAGTCCATATTTTCGATCGCCTCCGACATGGGACGCAAATCGTCCTCGGACAGCGTTTGCAGCGAGCTGCTCAGGATTTCATTGATGATAGAGGGTTTAAAATCCTTGGACAGTTTGGGCGTGCGAAGCTGTATCAACAGATCCAACATCTCCTGATATTCTTCTATGGTCTCGAAGCCAAACAAGAGCCTGTTGACACACTGGATATACTCCCCCTGCGTCTCCATGACACGCCCGCCTTCCCCGATCCGATTTTTTAGCTCCTGCTTCGTACATGTGATTCTGTTTTGCATATCTTTGTACAAAAACAAGTCGCTTCCGATACGTCTTCCGTCCGTCACGCAAAAATACCAAGTATCCAGTTTCTTGTTCTTTCTGGCGCGGATCCCCATCCCGATCGTTGTGTAGCTGTCGCTGTCGATCCGCTTCAACTCCATATACAGATAACCCGTGCGTTCCTCTCTCTCATCTCCCTCTTCCAGAAGATAATTTTCCATTTTTCGCGCACGCGAGCCAAAAGGATCCAGCCTCTCCGGCCGCATGTTGCCATCCAGCAAAAGAGGAATAAAGCTCTGCATGGTGACGGACTTACCGGAACCGTTCGCACCTCTTAAGAGCATCCTTCCGTCCAAAAATTCAAATTCCTGCTCGTCATAATACCAGAAATCCAGCATACCGATCCTGTTGATCTGCCATTCACTGTTCATTGGAACTCCCTTCTATTCCCCCCTGAAAATCAGCGGGGTATCTTCCGACCACTCTCCCCAATATCGGTTTGATCAAAACATCGTCTCGCTGTTCTTCAATCAATTCCAGATTGATGAAATAAGCCGATATCTCCCGAAAAAATTCTTCCGTCACCATTTCCCGATATGTTTTGATAAAACCGCTGCCAAACTTTTCCTTACACTCCTCCAATAATCCTCGAAAAGTCTCTCTGGATATCCTGATTCTCTCATCGCTCAACACTTCATATGTTCCCGAGTCCGCCTTTTCCCGAACCAACTGTCCGCATAACAGCACAATGTCAGACAAGGTATTCTCCTCCGGCAAAAACCACCCCATGCGGCAGTCTTCTCCCAATATCAGATACGCGCTGCTCCGATATACCTGCAATTCGCAGGGAATCAGTCCTTCCAACTCTCCCTGTATCATATTCCTGTAATTTCTGACATAAGCAAAATCTTCCTCATTTTCTTCTGTGCGATAAATTCCCATCGACATGAGCAGACTGCGGTATACACGCTGTCTCCGCACGATTCCGCGATCCTCGTCCACATCGATCCACTCCGCCTTTAAAAAGTCCGTATAGTTTGCATAATCCATGATGTTCTGCGTAAAATTGCGCATAAAAAAACGTGAAACTCCTGTATTTTGATACAGCACTTCCCCGCTTTGATCCTTTGCAAAACCTTCTTCGCTGCCGTCGTCCACATTCAAAATCCCCACCGACACGCAGTATTTCATCGCTTTAATCAAGTGCCGCCTATAACGGTATATCGTCCAGTCAATCTGCTCTTCCTGATACTGTCCCTGCACATATTCCGTGAGTTCCGACAGCACAAACTGTTCCTCCGCTTCTTTATTCTCCAAAAACATGAGTATCAGGCAGAAAAAAGCGTATTCCACCGGCTCCGTAAATTCCTGGATCCCCATCCACCGCTCTGCCTTGGCCGGAATTTTTTCCACCTTTACCAAGTAAGGATTTACGATGACCTGATAACCCATTTTTTCCATAAGAAATTTTTTTACTTCACCGATTTCATCTTTGACTTGATAGTACAGTTCCTTGTCTCTGGATTTCAAAATCCATCGTCTGCTCAGCAGAATCTCCAATGTGTTCATTCCGATACCAGTTTCCTTTTTTCTTAAAAATACGGTAAGCGTTCAATCACGTAGTAACAGTTCGGTCCTACGCTCCGCTCATAGAATGATATGCAATCAGTGCTTTGTGTGCAAGCACCCACGCACAGTTTGCATATCATTCTATGGCTGAACTGTTATGTCAAATACAATGGTGTACGCGGGCATTCGGAAGGTTCCGTCCGTACATTTCAACACACAGGTCTTGTCAGGATCCGTCAGTATGATAGAAAACACTTGCCCGTCCTCAGTTTTGGCCCGATGAGATTTATTCTCCAGACCTTTGGACAGCCATGTGAGAAAGACGTCTCTGACCTGTGGCTCGATCACCGGAAGAGAAGCGAACTCCAGACGATCGTTCTGAATATAGCTTTTCAACAGCCGCCTCTCTTCCTCCAGCCGCAGCAGCATCGCCTGCCGCACCTCTTCCTTTTCTCTGGTGCGATCCTGTATCCCATATCGCTTTGATCGCTCTCTGTAATTGCGCACGCGGGGTTGGATCAAAATCTCCTTCGGCGCCTCCTCGTAGATACCGCTGTTGATGCTTTCCGTCTGTCGCGCAAAATCTCCCTTTAAATGCAGCGGCTTTTCCATGCCAAATACCATGGCTGACAGCTTATGCGCCTCGCCGATATCTTTACATTTTGCAAACATTGCCGACAACTTACGGTATTCCTCCCTGCGATTGGCCCCGCTGTTATTCTGTTCGCTGAGTCGGTTCGCATACCGCGTGATCTTGCGAATCACTTCATTGGTGGTGTCAAACACCTTCATAGACTCCGCTTCCGTTCCTTCCGCTCCCATAAACCATTTCCGGATATTTTCCCAACGCCCCGCCAAGTTGTCATAAATCTGCTTTTCATCTACCTCAGTCTCTATCCGCGGAATGGACATTTCATAGTCCGTCACCTGCTCCAACACATAAGTCACCGTGTGTGTCTGCACCCTCCGCAAGATCTGCTCAATCGCGGTCACATTGCTTTGGAGACTTTTCACAAAAGTGCGCAGATACTCTATCAGTCGATCCTTATACACCAGAAATTCTCTGGTCTTCATCATCTCTTCCGCTTTTACGCTGTTCAGCTCTCTCATATAATCTTGATAGTTTTGATTCAGGCGGATAAAATCATTGTTCAAATCATTCCACCAGCCATAGATCTTTTCCGTGTCTTTCTCTGCGATCTCCTCCATTTTTCCCAACGCAAAACGAAGCCTCTCCAAAAGTGTAGGCTCCAGAGACGCTCCTTCTATCAATAAATTTTCCAGCCGGATCACCATACGCTCGATTTGAACTGTGGTCTCCGTAAGCTGATAACGAAATTTTTTATTTTTAAATTCCTCTATGGAGGATACCCTCCGCGTATCTTGAATCGTCGCAAGATTTCCCCATTGCGTCAGCGTCTCCAAATCCTGTTGGCACTGATTCATCGTGTATCCGGCAAAATAGGGATCCTCTGTCAACTCCTCGTAAACCTCTTCCTGATACATCCAGTATTTTAGCTTTTCGTAATTTAAATAAAACAAACGAGCAATGGAACGATATCTGTCCGAGTTCTCTACATCCAGATATTTGGCTTCGTGTATCGGCCTTACTAACTTCTCGTTTATCTTCATCCCCTTGCTCCCGTGTAATCAATCATGTGGCGCTTGCGGCACGCAGTCCGTATGCGCAGTCTTGTGTGAGCAGTTTCGTATAAACAGCCTTGTATAAGCGGTATGAAATCCTCGTCTTACTTTATCCCATATATAAAAACCTGTAAACATCTGAGTCTACAGGTCTCCCTTGGGGATTCAGTGGAGTTAATTATAGCATAGCGGGAGGGTGGATGCAAGGGGTTTTTTTTCTATTCTTGCTGGTTCGTCTTATAGTAAACGACAAAATTAATTTTATCCAAAGCTACAAAGAGACATTAACTGCAAATTCGGCATAGACCATGCATAAAAAGCCCTGTCAACGGTGTCCTTAAGCGCGGCTAATGTCGGGAAAAACACATTATGGGTGTTTTCCTTGCGCGTAATCCTCCATACCTGCTCTATCGGGTTGAGGTCAGGGGAGTACGAAGGCAGCTTGACAAAGGTTACGCTTGCGGAAATATCGGCGTATTCTTCTGCGTGCTCATCCCCGATTAAGCGCATGGTCTTCTTGTGCCATGGCGCGTTGTCCATGA
>JAMPHU010000003.1:73113-83695 GCA_023663225.1 Candidatus Gastranaerophilales bacterium | reverse complement strand
GCGCGCCAGATTGTGGCTCTGGAGGCCAAGGGTTCGAATCCCTTTATCCACCCTGTGTGCCGCAGATGTGTTGTTGGCAGCACGTTTGGTGTCATACTTCTAGGGCTATCGCCAAGCGGTAAGGCACAGCACTTTGACTGCTGCATACGCTGGTTCGAATCCAGCTAGCCCTGTTTTGGTTTTGTGGGATATTAGCTCAGGTGGTAGAGCACTTGACTTTTAATCAAGTTGTCCGGGGTTCGAATCCCCGATGTCTCATTATGTGGTTTTTGTTTTTACCCGATGCATGAGAGCATGGGATATAGTTGGACTCAGGCGGATATGGCGGAATTGGCAGACGCGCAGGATTTAGGTTCCTGTATCGAAAGATGTATGGGTTCAAGTCCCACTATCCGCATTGGCAGACGCGGTCTGACCACTTTTATTTAACATAAGGGCAGTTCGCAGAGCGTGTTGCCCGTTGTTTTTTATCACATTATTTTCTTGCAATGAGGGAGGAGAAGAACGATGAAGAAACTGTTGACAATGATACTTAGCGTGGTGCTGTGTTTACAACTGACTGCATGTGCAATGCCCGCGGCGGCCAATACATATCAGGAGCGGAGTGAAGGCTTTATCAACGCGGCAATGGAATCCAGTTTTCTGGGCAAGTATGACAATTATGCGGAGTACTCGTCGGAGGATGCAGGACGTTCACTGTATCAGTCTGAGATGGAATACTATGCGGCAATTATTATGTATATTGCGCAGGTGGAAGAGGATTATCTGGATCAGGACACGTTAGACGGTTATGTGGAAGTTGCCAAGACCGTTTTACAGAATATCAAGTGGGAGATTCAGGAGATCACTGTGGACAGACAGACCGGTTTAGGACAGGTTGAGATAGATTTGTATCCCACTGATTTCTTTGATCTGCTTGCAGACAGCAGCGAGTATGATGCAGTGCTGCAGGAGTACAATGACACTTATCAGCAGACTTTGGCGGCTGAGGGCACAATCTCTGATGAGCGCGAGGCTGAGATGGAGACATGGTTCGGCGAGCATGTGTTGGAGGTCTGTGAACAGTACGCGAGTCAGGCTAAGGTGGTAGATACACCGGTCAACAAGCTGTACAAGATCGACTACAATGCAAACGATGGTATTATCAGCGATGACGATTGGGATGAAGTGGACGATATCATCATGGACTTTAACTAAGATCTTACAAAAACAGAGTGCAGGAGGCTGTCGCATGATAGCAATTTGAGCCACTCCGTACACCATATTTTGTTCTGAAGCGGTGGCTGATCACAAAATATGGTGTACGGAAACGGCATCAACTATAATGCGGCAGCCTCTTTTTTTGACTGATGAGAACTGTGGATGCGGCGCCGGATGCGAAGCAGGCGCTTTTATGAATGGGAGGGCCAAACTGTTACTTAGATTGTCTGCTCCGCTGGAAAACGGGTTGCAAGAAAGGTTATGTCAATGCTATAATAACAAAATGTGAATATAACTTTGGAGAGAGACGAATGAAGAATTTGCCTGTAAAGAAGATTGTACATATTACATATGTTATTTTAATGGCGATCGTGGGAATTTTGCTGTGTTATATAGCGCTTACCTTTTCTATTTCCATACAGGAGAGAGGAAGCCGCGGCGGCTATGAGATCGTCACAGATTATGTGGAGGAGACCGTTGTGGACGACCAGGCTCCGGCGGGAGTCAGGAAAATCTTCACTTGGACGGTGCAGAATGTGGGAGATGACTATCGGGAGCTGATCTTTTACGGCAATCACCAGAGTGTGGAAATTTATCTGAACGACGAATGTATTTATACGATGAGGCCGGATGAGGGCAATGCCTTTGGGCATACTCCGGGGCATATCTGGAATCTGATCATGCTCTCGGATGAGGACAATGGCAAGGAGCTGCGTTTGGAATTGATTCCCGCCTATGAGACGGCGATTGAAAAAATACCGGTTTTTTATTTTGGCGCAAAGTATGATATTATGATCCATATGTTGGGACGGAGCGCGCCGTCTCTGTTGTTTGGCGTTGTGACCGTGATCTTTGGTCTGGCGTTCATCGGTTTTGTATTGCTTAATTACAAGAACTCGGAGATCGACAAGAGCCTGGTGATGTTGGGACTCTTTTCTATAGAACTGGGTATCTGGAAGTTTACGGATGTGGAGGGAGCGAAGTTCCTTTTTCCAAATCAGATCGTCATGTCACTGCTTCCGCTGTTAGAGTTGACTTTGGTGAGCGTGCCCTTTGTACTTTTTATCAAAGAGCAGAATAGAAACCGAGATAGTCTGCTCTGGTATGTACCATGTCTCACCAGCTTTGTGGAGATTGCGGTAGTGGTTGTGCTGCAGCTTGCGCATGTGATGGATATCAGACAGACGTTATTCTTGACGCATATGCAGCTATTCTTTTTGGTGATCTCCTGTGCTTTTATGGTATTTTTGGAGGTTCGGGAATCGGGTTGGAGCAAGAAGTTAAAGCTCACGGTTTTTTGTATGGTGATGTGCTTTGCCGGTATGCTGTTGGATTTGGCGATCTATTATGTGACGAACGGAGCCGGATTGAAGCTTTTGGCGATGTGTGGTTTTCTGATCTATATCATTGTGCAGGGCATTACTTCCATGAATGAGGCAAGGCAGTTGATGGCGATCGGTATGCGCGCCAAGAACTTTGAGCGCATGGCATATCACGATCAACTGACAGGACTTTACAACAGAAATGCCTATGCGGCGTTTGTGGATAATATGGATTTTGATCCGGAGCACTGTATTGTGGTGATGTTTGACTTAAATGATCTGAAAAAATGTAATGATACTTTGGGGCATGAGAAGGGCGATCTGTACATCAAGGAGAGCGCTAGGATCATACAGAATATTTTCGGAGAGATCGGGGATTGTTACCGCATGGGCGGGGATGAATTCTGTGTGGTGATCAAAAATGGCGTTTTGAAACAGTGTAAACAGATGGTCGGCAAAATGCAGGAGCAGGTAAATCGTTTCAATGCGTCGGGGCAGGGTGTGTTCATGCAGATTGCCTGCGGATATGAGCTGTATGACAAGAGGATCGATTACAATATCAGCGACACGGCGAGACGCGCGGATAAAATGATGTACCACGAAAAATTCTCCATGAAGCAGAAGAATGGAGGCGGAGAGATCCGATAAAACAGAAAGGTGAAGAGGATATGCGGAGAGCGGGGATTTTAATGCCGGTTTCCAGCCTCCCGTCGCGCTACGGGATCGGAACGTTTGGAAGGGCAAGTTATGATTTTGTGGATTTTCTGGAGAAGGCAGGGCAGAAGCTCTGGCAGATTCTTCCTCTGGGACCTACAGGGTATGGAGATTCGCCCTACCAGTCTTTTTCAACCTTTGCGGGCAATCCTTATTATATCGATCTGGAGGAACTGATACGCAAGGGATATCTGACCAAAGAGGAATGTGATGCCTGCGATTTTGGCAGTTGTGCGCAGGATATTGACTATGAGAAGATTTACCTGTCCCGCTTTCAGGTGCTGCGCAAGGCGTGGCAGCGCGCGACGGAGCGGGGGGCGGATCAAACGTTTGATTATCTGCGTTTTGTGGAAGAGAACAGTTATTGGCTGGAGGATTACGCCCTTTACACGGCGGTAAAGGATATTTTTGGCGGTGTGTGTTTTTTGGAGTGGGACGAAGATATCAGACTCCGCAAGAAAAAGGCGCTGGCCAGGTATCGGGAGAAGCTCGCAGAGGAGATTGATTTTTGTAAATTCCAGCAATATCTCTTTTGGACACAGTGGCAGAAATTGAAGGCATATGCCAACAAAAAGGGGATCCGGATCGTGGGAGATATCCCGATCTATGTGGCTCTGGACAGTGCGGATACCTGGGCGAATCCGAAGCTTTTTCAATTAGATGAGAGCGGGAAGCCTGTGGGTGTGGCCGGCTGTCCGCCGGACGCGTTTGCCGTCACGGGACAGTTGTGGGGCAATCCGCTATATAATTGGAAGTATCACAAAAAGACGGAGTATAAATGGTGGATCCAGAGGATCGCACACTGTTATCGGTTGTATGATGTGCTGCGGATCGATCATTTTCGGGGGTTTGACGCGTACTGGTTTGTGCCCTATGGGGACGCCACCGCGGAGAACGGTCATTGGGAGAAAGGCCCCGGCTATGAACTTTTTGCGGCAATCAAAAAGGAACTGGGGAAAATGCCGGTGATCGCGGAGGACTTGGGTTTTCTCACAGACAGTGTGGTAAAGCTTGTGAAAAAGACAGGGTATCCCAGCATGAAGGTTTTGCAGTTTGCCTTTGAGGCAGGGCAGGATAGCGAGTATCTGCCTCATCACTATGATAAAAATTGCGTGGTGTACACGGGCACGCACGATAATGACAGCACATTGGGATGGATGCGGCAGATGCCGGCAAAGGATCTGCGTTTTGCGATGCAGTATTTACAGTTGGAGAGTAAGCGAGAGCTGCCCTGGGCGTTGATACGCGCCGCGATCGCATGTTCTGCGGACACTGCTATCATTCCCATGCAGGATTATCTGGGACTTGGGAGCGAGTCGAGGATCAATGTGCCGTCCACGCTGGGGTCCAACTGGAGATGGCGGATGGAAGAGGGCGTTCTGTCTAAGGAATTGGCGAGAAAAATCAAGAAGATGACAAAATTATACGGAAGGATATGATATCCTTCCGTTGTTTAACATAAGGGCAGTATGCGGAGCGTGCTGACCGTTGTTTAGGTTCTTTAGTCGGGATCGGGTTTTTCCACGTCGCTCATGGCCATGTAGGAGTTGTGGTATTCCTTGCAGTAGGTGACTTCCTCGTCGAACCAGTCGGGTGGCACGAAGGCCACCGCCGCATCGCGGCTGCCAAACTCGACCTCCGCCAGAATCAGAGGGGCAAAGGGCGGATCAAATACGTCCAGCTCGATCGTGAGACAATAGTCTGCCGGAGGTTGGGGAAAACCCTCCTTGATATTAGGATGCTCTAAAGGGATGAGATAGCGTTTTTTGGAGATAATATTGCCATCCGCCTTGAGGAGCAGATGATAGTAGGCGTCTTTGTTGAGGGGAAGATTGCGTTCTTCCCGCTCCATCATGCCGGATCCCTTGTAGGTCAGATAGTATTCTTCATCCTGTCTGCGCACGCGCACCACGGGATTGGTACAGAGATACGCCTGTTCAATACGGTGGAAAGGATAGTCCTGTAAATTTTCGGGCAATGATTTTAATGTAAATTTGCGTTCAATTTCCATGATAAACCCCTTGCTGCTTTTGTATCCAGCATTGTTACCTTTTTGTAATGACTGGTAACAATATTCTACCACTTGTCTTTGAGAAATCCAAGTAATAATTGAAATATTTCCATAAAATGTGTATACTGATTACAGATTGACAACAGTATGGAATGGAGGGTAAGAATGAACAGGATCGCAGTTTTCTTTTCAGAAGGGTATGAGGAAGTAGAGGCGTTGACCGTAGTGGATATCTGCCGCAGATGCGGTTTGGATGTGGATATGGTGGCGACCGGCGAAAAGCGCAGCGTGAAGGGTTCCCACAATATTGTGGTGGAAATGGACAAGCTGTTTGAGGAGGCTGATTTTGAAGCGTATGATATGATCGTCTTGCCGGGCGGCTTAAAGGGTACGCAAGGTTTGGAGAGCCATGAGGGACTGATGGCGCAGGTCGATGACTTTTATGCAAAAGGGAAATATATAGCGGCCGTCTGCGCGGCGCCCAGTATTTTCGGGCACAGGGGAATTTTGAAGGGGAGAAAGGCGTGCAGTTACCCCAGTTTTGAGAGCCATTTGGAGGGAGCGGTCGTCACGTCGGGGCCGGTGGAAGTCTCGGATCATGTGATCACTTCCAGGGGCATGGGAACCTCTATCGACTTTGCGCTCGCGATCGTCAAAGTGTTTGGCGGTGAGCAGACGGCGGCGGAGATGGCGGAAAAGATTGTGTATCGCAGGGATTGAGGGACGGTATAAACAGTATGAAGGAATATCAAAAGTGCAGCGAGGGACTGCTGCGGTTCATTGAGGAGAGTCCCAGTTGTTATCATGTGGTGGAGAATATCAGACAGGCGCTTCTAAAGGGAGGGTTTGCGGAGCTCAAGGAGGCGCAGCCTTGGGAAATCAAAGCGGGAGAGGGGTATTTTGTCATCAGAAATGATTCTTCTCTGATTGCGTTTCGCCTTCCCAAAGAGGAGCGGGCCAGAGGGTTTCACATTGTGGCGACCCACAGCGACTCGCCGACTTTCAAAGTCAAGGGAGATCCCGAGATGGATGTGGAGGGAAGGTATGTGAAGCTGAACACGGAGAAGTATGGCGGCATGATCCATTCCACCTGGCTGGATCGCCCGCTTTCCGTGGCCGGACGCATTGTGACGCGAGATGCGACTAAGTTGGTCAATGTCGATGAGGATTTGTTGGTCATTCCCAATGTGGCGATCCATATGAACAGGGAGCTGAACAAGGGCCAGGAGTACAATCCGCAGATCGATCTGTTGCCGCTGTTTGCGGATGCTATGGAGAGCTGCGGTAAGGGCGCGCTGCTCAAAAAAGCGGCAGGGTCGGCGGGGGTAAAACCTGCGGATGTGCTAGGGCACGATCTGTTTGTCTATGTGCGGGAAAAGGGACGTATTCTGGGGGAAAGGGGGGACTTTATCCTGTCTCCCAGGCTGGATGATCTCCAGTGTGTGTATCCTGCCGTCAGAGCGTTTGCGGACAGCGAACCCACGAACTATATCAATGTATGTGCGATTTTTGACAATGAGGAAGTGGGAAGCCGCACCAGGCAGGGAGCAGATTCTACCTTTTTGGAGGATGTTCTGGCACGGGTCAGCGAGAGCCTGGGAGAGAGCAGGAGCGGATATTTGCAGTGGGTGGCGGGGAGTTTTCTGATTTCCGCGGACAATGCCCATGCGGTGCATCCCAATCATCCGGAGAAGGCGGACCCCACCAATCGGCCCTATCTGAACGGAGGAATTGTGATCAAGTATCATGGAAGTCAGAAATATGCCACAGACGCTGTCTCCGCCGCCAAGATGAAGACGATCTGTCAGGAGGCGGGCGTGCCGGTTCAAAGTTATGCCAATCGGTCTGACATCGTGGGAGGCGCCACTTTGGGGAATTTATCCACATCCCATGTGTCTGTGGTTTCCGTGGATATTGGTCTGCCCCAGTTGGCTATGCATTCGGCGGTAGAGACGGCCGGTGTGAAGGACACGTTCTACGCGTGGAAGGCATTTCAGTGTTTTTATGGCGAGTAGAAGATATGGCCATCCGGCCGTTTTCTGCCATGAATAAGGTTGATATCTCATATAATATATATATTAGGAAAATATATATTATATGGGATATTTTTTATGAATCAAAAACTGGAAGAGTTATTGCGGCTGGCGATTATGACTTCGGAGGGCGTCAGGGAGCAGACGGAGAGTTTGAATGTAGGGTTTGACAATGTTTCGCGGACTTGGGAGTTGATCGTCAAATATCATGGCAATCTGGATGGGTTGGAAAGCCTGGGCGTGCGTGTGGAGTATCTGATCGCAGGGTACGCCATCCTCACTGTGCCGGAGGGGCTGGTGGAGCGGATGGCGGAGCTGGAGGAGATCGAATATGTGGAAAAGCCGAAGCGCTTTTTCTATCAGGCGGTGATGCCTGCGGAAGGCTCCTGTCTCCCACAGGTGAGCCTGCGCGATCCTTTTCTCACCGGAAAAGGGGTATTGCTCGCCGTGTTGGACTCCGGAATCGAGTACCGTCTGCCGGATTTCAGGAAAGCGGACGGAAGCACCCGAATCCGATTTCTGTGGGATCAGACGCTCGCGCCGAGTGAGGCTTTGTCGCGGAGGCCGCCGGAGGGGTTTCATATAGGGGTGGAATTTGATGAGTCGGCGATCAATCGGGCGTTGGAAGAGGCGAGCGAGAGGGAGCAGTTTGAACTTTTGCCGAGCAGGGATGTGAGCGGTCACGGGACGGCGGTAGCGGGTATCGCGGCGGGCAGCATCATCGGAAACGGTGTGTATGGCGGTGTGGCATATGAGGCGGATCTGTTGGCGGTAAAGTTGGGCCAGCCAGATGCGCTGGGGTTCCCCAGAACGACGGAGATTATGCGGGGCGTCGCATATGCCCTGAAAAAAGCAAGAGAGTTGGCACAGCCTTTGGTCATCAATCTGAGTTTTGGAAATAACTATGGTTCCCACGACGGCAGCTCGCTTTTGGAACGATTTTTGGATAACGCGGCAGAAATTGGCCAGACAGTGATCTGTGTAGGCAGCGGCAACGAAGGCAGCGCCGGAGGACATCTGGCGGGAAATGTGTCGGAATCGGTCAGCGTGGAGCTGGCTGTGGCGGAATATGAGACTTCACTCAATGTACAGTTGTGGAAAAATTACAGCGATGTCTACCGCATCTACTTGAGATCGCCGGGGGGAAGGGAGTTGGAGATCCCGCTCTCCATAGAGGGCGGAAAATACACTCTGCGGCTGGATCAGACGGAGATTCTGGTGTATTGGGGGGAACCTGCCCCCTATTCGGTGGCCCAGGAGATTTATCTGGAGATGATACCGGTGGGGCGCAGTTATATCAACAGCGGGGTTTGGAATATCCGCATAGAGCCGGTCACGGTGGTGACGGGACAATATTATCTGTATCTGCCTGGAAGCGCTGTGCGCAATGAGCAGACCAGATTCTATCGACCGACACCGCAAGTGACACTGACAATTCCGTCAACGGCTGCAAAAGTTGTGACTGTTGGGGCATATGACAGCATTTATGACAGCTATGCCGACTTTTCGGGGAGAGGATACGTTGACCGAGTCCGTACCATTGGAGTGGTGTCGTCAGGATTGACCAAGCCGGATTTGGTCGCTCCGGGAGTGGGGGTGTTGGCGCCTGATGTCTACGGGGGTTATTCCCCTTATAACGGCACTTCCTTTGCCACGCCCATCGTCAGCGGCAGCGCGGCGCTTTTGATGGAGTGGGGAATCGTGAGGGGGAATGATCCGTTTTTGTACGGGGAGAAGGTGAAAGCGTATCTGCGGAAAGGGGCAAGACCCTTAAGGGGGGAGACGGAGCTGCCAAACGAGCGGGTCGGCTGGGGGGCGCTGTGTGTCAGGGAGAGTTTGCCGGAGTGATAATGTGCATAAAGTGGGCATAATTAGGGAAAATTTTGGAATCATATATAACAGAATTTTCCCTAAAACACTGTTGAAACATAGGGAATTTTTTGCTAATATATTAATGAAAAAGTCCCCTATATGAAGGAGTACAAAAATGGCAGCCAATTTTATAGAAATACAGGAACTTTTACAACAGAGGGCGGACTATCAGGCAAGATTAAAGCTTATGCCTTATGACGGAACGCCTGAAATAAAAGAGCAGGGCAACTGTAAGTATCTATATATAAGAAAACGCATTGCCGGAAAACTGACATCCACGTATGTAGATGTCTACTCAGATGAGTTATATCAGTTGCTTTTGCGGAATGTCAGAGAAGCCAGAGAACTGAATAAGAATATTCGTCATATCAATAAAAAGCTGTCTTCCCTGGGGTATGAGGATAAGGGACTTTCCGGAAGAGTTCTGGGTAATATGGAATTTGCCAGGGCAAACATGAAAGCAAACATTTACGATCAGGCAGTTCTGGAGGGAGTGGCGACATCTTTCCCGCAAACGGAAGAGATAATAGAGAATGGAATTGTTAATGGAGTCACTGCAACAGATGTACAGAAAATTTTGAATCTGAAGCATGCATGGGAATTTATATTAGATCAGGATGTGCTTCAAAGTGAGACAAATTATTATATGCTGTGCCATATTGCAAAAATCGTAAATGAGGGTTTCTTTTATGATGGAGGAAGAATCAGAGGAGTGCCAGTCACGATCGGGGCATCCAGTTATATTCCACCGTTGCCTGTGGAATCAGTGGTAAGGGAACAAATAGCCATGATAGCCGGGCAGGAGAAAGAGGCGATAGATGTTGCGATTGAACTGTGTCTGTATTGTATGAAAACGCAGGTGTTTCTGGACGGAAACAAAAGAGCATCCGTGATTTTTGCAAACCACTATTTGATTGCGCATGGAATGGGAGTCCTGGTGATACCAGAAAAGGAAGTGCCAGTGTTTAAGAAACTTCTGGTAGCATTTTATGAGGGCGAAGCTGTTGATGTAATATTCAGCTTTATGAAAGAGCGATGCTGGAAAAACTTTTGAGGTAGTGCTCATAGGTCAACCATTTCTGGAAAAAAGATCTGTTTTGTGAAAGATATGTTTCTGGGGAGTTGTCGAGTAAGGACTACTGCGTAACTTCGGGAAAACAGAGCAATAATAAACGAATTTATAAAAAGGGTTAGTCCTTACTTGACAGCAGGGTATGGGGAGAAGGTGAAGGCGTATTTGAGGAAAGGGACGAGACCGTTGCGTTTTTAAAAGCAAAGTCATAAAAGAATATGGTGGGAAGAATAAAACAGGCGAAAATGATTTTATTTCCGTCTGTTTTATGGTATATTTATAAAAAGAGGATATCATAAAATTTGGTGTTAGTCCGTAAATGGGTTGGTATCCCTTTTGAGTCCGTTTTATTACCTTC
>JAMPHU010000003.1:51530-73013 GCA_023663225.1 Candidatus Gastranaerophilales bacterium | reverse complement strand
ATATATTTAGTATATCATAATCCACAAAAACAATCAACAAACTTAGGAAAGAACCGTTTTTTTGATTCCTGAGGAAAGGGCATCTTTATGATCTGTTCAATAGCTTCATATCTGAACTTTAACTTTTCATATTCGGCTTTAAACTCTTCATCTTTCATCATATCGGCTTTCATTTCTTCAAAAGATATTCCTGCCTTGCTCATGAATCAGTCCTCCTTTTATATAAAATATAATCAAACAATTTTAAATATCCATCAAATTGTTCATTAATTTCACAACTGCATCACACGTATCCTCAAACGTAATATCTGTTGCATATTCAAAATCCTTTTGATAGTTATCCCACTGTTTCTGCATAATCTCACTGTTTCTGACAATATCCATAATGCTATGATAATCCTTAATCACCGCTTTTGAACCACGTTTCCCAGTTGTTGCGTTCAATGCCGCCTGTAATTCATTGGGGTTTATGTTTGAATATTGCAGCTTAGACAATATGTATATATCGTAATAATCTCTTGGTCTTGTGTTCTGATCACCTCTGGTTATCACTGTTTCCAATTTCTCTGCCAGAATCGTTTCTAAATTGTAAGCGAGTACCGAAATACTTCTGTCTTCCAAAAGGAGCTTGAAATGATATACGATTTCTTTTGGAGTTATCTTATCACCCGTGGTAATGTCCAATTTCAAAGGAACAGCCATTGGCGGATAATTTGCAGATAAGGAAACACGATATCCTGTATAGACATCTCCCTCACGAATTTCTCCAATACTTCGGAAGCTGAATGTCACATCATCAGCTAATTCTATTTTACAGATTTCTTCAAACATTTCTCGGACAGTCCGTTCATTTACAGGCAGTCTCTTTATTGTTGCATCCATATCCATAGTTGCTCTGGTATCAAGCCCCACCATCGCAGCAATCAAAAACCCGCCTTTCAAGATAAAATTCTGCTGATACTTGGAAACAGATATTCGTTCTAACAGCCTCTCCAACATAAAATTCTGCATTACAAGCTGTGCTGATATGTGTTTTTCCTTTGCAATATTTTTAATGATTGCCTTTAGTTGCATTGGATTTTTCATAGCAGCACCTCCAGATACGACCTGAGCCTTGTTTCAACTTTTAAAATTTTTGCATACTCTGACAAGAGCGGAATGTTTTTATCAGTTCTGGTTATAAAGTGTTTAAATGCATCCGTCACCACTTGAATATCCACACGGCTATGAGGTCTTAAAATATCACAAAGTGTACGCTCAACACTATAAGCTCTTACCATATTTCCTCCCGGCGTAGTCACTTCTGTTATTCCCAATTCATATAACTCTTTCTTACACTGCACACATTGAACATTCTCTTGCTTTGGTTTTGTCAAATTGTAATTTACCGGAAAAGTCATATGATACCTGCTCGGTGTTCTATCTGTTAAATCCCACAGAAACAATGCCGTTTCATAAGAATAAATCCCTCTTTTAAATCGATTCTGCAAGTTGAAAATCTCATCATCCCAGACTTCCGGCAAAACATAGACACCTCTGGCAGATTTCTCAATCCTTCCTTTGTCAACGAGATATTTGATATTTCCACGCGAAAAACCTGCTGCAACCACCATTGCCGTAGTGACTGTACCATTATTCTCTTGTGCCATCTTGATAATTTCCTCTATTGCTCCCACAATAATCATCCACCCTATATTGACTTTTATGCTTATTATTATATGATTTCAAGGCATAAAAGTCAATATGAATACATTTTTGATGTTAAATTGGGTAGACAATACCTACCCAATTTACATTATAATCCAATATATAGATTTCTACAAATTTTTCCATATATGGCTACGCCTATTTTGATCTGACCTGGGACGGCACATCGCCATGATCGCTGATTTTACCTATCTGCTGCTCTATTTTACAGACAGATTCAGACGATGGATCGCCATCGCCGCGCTATTCCACCACGCGGTGCAGTTCATTCCAAAAATAAAACAGGGAACCCGCAAGTTTCCCCGCCGCCATACCAAGCACCGCCAGACTGATCCCATGGCGGAAAGATATCCGCCTTGAAAAGATCGGGATACTGTCCAGCATCTCCGCGATAGCTAACGCCAGACAGCCGATGAACATCCCGCTGAACAGGCCGAATATTCCCTGAGACACACTTCCCAGGCACAGCCACAATTCTATCTGCTGTGGAAACCGCTCCTGAAAAAACGCGGCCACCTGACCATAGCGGGTAAAAATGCTGAAATAGTTCCCCGCCAAAGTGCCGAATATTACCATCTCCTCATACAGCATCACCTTTCTCGCCGTATGGGTTTTTCCCGCAAAACGAGGCACCAACCCTACCGCCACCAGCACGGTGAACACGCCCGCCGCCGCCAGAAGTCCATAGCTTGCGCCCACTATCGCCAACAACACATTTCCCCACATCCTATTACCCCTCTTGCATACCGTTTTCCTCAGTATTTCCCGCACATCCCCAAAATATGCTATCCGAAAATATTTGACAGATCGTTAAACAATAGAAATACCATCAACGCCATAAAGAACATCAGTCCCACAAAGTGAACCATCCCTTCTTTATCGGGAGGGATCGGTTTCCCTCTGATCACTTCTATCAGCAAAAATACCAACCTTCCGCCGTCCAGCGCAGGGATCGGCAGCAGATTCAGGATCCCGAGATTAACCGAGAGCATCAGCGTGATATTCAGCATATTCACCAGAACGTTTTGCCAGCCGTACTCCTTGGTGTTCTCATAAGTCTTTCCCACCAGGTTCACGGCAATCCCCACCGGCCCGGCCACATCCTGCCTGGTGACCTGACCCTTGAGCAGCATCCCCAGACTTTTATAAGTGGTGAGAATACTGTAGCGCATCTCATACCACGCATAGCGCAGACCGTCCAATCCCGACAGCTCCACAAACGCCGCGTTGGAGATTCCCAACATATATCTGCCTGTGCTCTCGTCCAATTTCGGCGTCAGCACTGTGCTGTAGCGCTCTCCGTCACGCTCATACTCGACCGTCACATCGCCGCCCGAATAAATCTGCGTGAAAAGCTGGATCTCCTCATACAGGTACATGCGCTCCCCGTTCAGAGAAAGGATCCGGTCGCCGTCCTGCATCCCTGCCTCCAACGCCGCGCTGCCCTCCAGCACTTCCGTGGCCACAGGCTCCCTGATCACGATCATATTCACCATGATCAACGCAATGACAAAACCGAGAATGAAATTAAAGAAAGGGCCTGCCACCACAGTGGAAATCCGTCCCCACACGCTGGCGTTCAAAAAAGATCCCTCTCCGATCTCTCCCTCCTTTGCCTCTAAACCGTCCTCACCCTCAAACATACAGGCTCCGCCTATGGGAAAAAGCTTCAGGGAATATTTGGTCTCACCCTTTTGAAATGAAAACAGGCTGGGTCCCATACCCACGGCGAACTCCACCACGTGGATCCCATTGGCCTTGGCAAGCAGAAAATGGCCAAATTCATGGGAGATCACCACCACGCCAAAGATTACGATAAACAATATCAGTGTAACCATTCAACCATACTTCACCTTTCCGAAATTTTTTCTCTGATCCATTCATAAACGGTTGCTTCCGTCTCTAAAATCTGCTCTACATCGGGGTTTTCCAGAACCTTGTGGCGCGCCATAGACTCGCCGATCAACTCCGGAATATCCGGATATCCAATTTTTCTTTCCAAAAACAGCCTCACCGCCATCTCGTTCGCCGCATTGAACACGGTGGGCATGGTGCCGCCCGTCCGCGCCGCCTCGTATGCCAGCTTCAACCCTGTAAACGTCTCCATATCCGGCTTTTCAAAGGTGAGCTGCCCCAATTCAAACAAATCCACTCGTTTCCCCTGCATCGGCCTTCTGTCCGGATAAAAGAGCGCATACTGTATGGGAAGCTTCATGTCCGGCGTCCCCAGTTGGGCGATCACAGCGCCATCCACATACTCCACAGCGGAATGGATAATGCTCTGCGGATGTACCACCACCTGGATCCGGTCAAGTCCCACATCGAAAAGCCATCTGGCCTCCATCACTTCCAACCCCTTATTGACCAGAGTGGAAGAATCTATGGTAACCTTGTGACCCATAAACCAGTTGGGATGCTTTAAAGCATCCTCAACCTGTATCTGTCTAAGCTGTTCCTTCTTCCTGCCGCGGAAAGGACCGCCCGACGCGGTGAGCAGGATCTTTTCCACGCGATTCTTTGGTTCTCCGTTTAAGGACTGAAAGATCGCGCTGTGCTCGCTGTCCACCGGCAGGATCGCCACACCGCACTTTTGCGCCAGGGGCATAATGATATGTCCCGCGGTCACCAACGTCTCCTTGTTTGCCAGCGCAATGTCCTTGCCGGCTTCGATCGCAGCGATCGTCGGCCTGATACCGATCATTCCCACAATAGCGGTCACCAATACCTGAGATTCCTGCAAGGCCGCAATCTCCAAAAGTCCTTCCATCCCTGACACGATCCTGACAGACCGATCGACCACGCGCGCGCGCAGATCTGCGGCGGCCTCCTCGGTCCACATTCCCGCCACCGCAGGCGCAAACTCCCTGATCTGCTCCTCCATTTTTTTCACATTGCTGCCTGCCGCCAGCGCGACCACTCTCAGCTCGGGGTTGGCCCGCACCACCTCCAAAGTCTGTGTCCCGATGGAACCGGTCGAACCCAAAATCGCTATCTTTTTCATGTCTTTATCCAATCCTTGTTCCGTATCCAAACCGTTTTGACTCCTCACTGTCATTTTGATCTCTTACTGTAGCCTGCTCCCTCTTTTTCTGCTGCTTACAGTCCCAGCATCCATATCGTCAAAAAATATGTCATGGGCGCCGTGACGATCATACTGTCAAACCGATCCATGATCCCCCCGTGTCCGGGTATCAGCTTTCCATAATCCTTGATATCGTGGTTGCGCTTGATCGCCGAGGCCGCCAGATCGCCCATCATACTCATGACAGCGCCCACGCCGCAGATAAACGCAATGATCCACGCCACAGTCTGATCCGGAAATGCAATCTCCACAAAAAAATGTCCATATAAGCCGCCGATCAGCGCCGCTCCCGCCACTCCGCCGATACAACCCTCCAGGGACTTGTGCGGACTCAGCACGGGAAAGATCTTTTTTTTGCCGATCAGTTTTCCCACCGCATAGGCACAGGTATCACAACCCCATGAACTGATCAGGATCATCCACACCACATAGATTCCCTGCGCAGTCTCCCTGGTCAGATACACAAAGGACAGCATCACAGGCGCATAGAGAAAGGCAAACACGGCGGCCAAAACCTGCTCTGCGCGATACTTGGGAAAACAGATCACATACGCGAACAATTCCGCCAAAAACATTCCCACGATCACCATCAGCAGATAGAGGGCATTTCCTCCAACGTTCGCGTTCCTCCCCGCGTAAGCTGCCCCGTAATAGGCAATCACCCCCAAAAAACCCACAACTTCCAACAAATTAAACTTTTTCTCCACCGCACATTGCAAAGCTTTGGTCAACTCTCTGTACGCCACAAGAGAGATGGCCAACAGAATGAACAAAAGCGGAAAACTCCCATATGCCATGGCAGCCAGGGCTATTATGATCAATACGATGCCGCTTGATAGTCTGGTCCAAAACATGAGATCATTCCTCCTTTAAACCACCGTATTTTCTGTCCCTTTGATTATATGCTTCCACAGCCTTTTCCAATTCTTCTTTCGTAAAATCAGGCCACGGCACAGGCGTCACATAGAACTCTGTGTAAGCTGACTGCCACAGCAGAAAATTGGAAATCCGCTGCTCGCTGCAAGTGCGGATCAAAAGATCGGGATCCGGTATCCCGGCGGTATCCATCAAGCTTTCCAGGCGCTTTTGCGTGATATCCTCCGGTTTCCACTCACCCTTTGCCACCTTGTCAGCCGCCTTTTGCACGGCGCGGACGATCTCATCCCTGCCTCCATAGTTGATGGCAATCTGAAAATGCAGTCCGTCATTGTCTTTGGTAGCCGCCTCCAGCTCCTCGATGCGGGTGCGGATATCCTCATCCAGCCTGGTCTTATCTCCCAGCACACGCACGCACATGCGATTTTTTTTGGCAGTCTGCAGACAGGTCTTCATATAGTTGCGCAGAAGCTTCATAAGAGCCTCCACCTCGTCGTCAGGACGATTCCAATTCTCTGTGGAAAAAGCATAGACCGTCAGGTATTGGATCCCCATCCGGTACGCCTCCTCGCAGATGGTCTCCACCGTCTTGGCTCCCTGGGCATGACCGTAATTGCGCGGCATTCCCTTTGCCTTCGCCCATCTGCCGTTGCCGTCCAAAATGATCGCCACATGCCGCGGCATCTTCAAGTTTTCTTCCATCGCACTCCTCCAACAGACTTTTCCTATATCAACAGGGGCGGAAAGCTTTCGCATCTCCGCCCCCGCAGTCGGCTTGAAACATTTGTCACACTGTCATAATTTCTTTTGACTTGGATTCGATCAGCGCATCGATATCCTTGATGTACTTGTCCGTGATCTTTTGGAGCTGTGTCTCCAACTGTTTGATCTCATCCTCAGAAACCTCAGCCTTCGCCAGCTTCTTGAACACATCGTTGCCATCCCGTCTGATATTGCGGATTGCAACTTTACCTTCCTCGCCCTTTTTCTTGATATCCTTCACCAGATCCTTCCTTCGCTCCTCCGTGAGTTCCGGAAACACCAGGCGGATCACGCTGCCGTCGTTCGACGGGTTGATCCCGATATCGGAAGTCATGATCGCCTTCTCAATCGCCTTGATCAGATTCTTCTCCCAAGGAGCGATCTGAATGACTCTGGGATCCGGCACCGTCACATTCCCTACCTGCTGGATCGGGGTCGGCGTTCCATAATAGTCTATGCGCAGCTTGTCCAATACATGAGGATTGGCACGGCCTGCCCTGATAGCTGCATAGTCCCCTTCCAGGTGATCAAAGGTCTTTTTCATCTTATCTTCATACTGCTCTAATCTTGCATCCATACGTTCCTCCTGCTTTCTCTATGTTCCGGACGTTAAAAGGGTCCGTTTTAAAAGTTTTGTTCATACAGTGACCTTTGTACCGTGAAATTCACCTTTTACGGCGTTCACAATACTGTTCTCGCCATGGAGCGCAAATACCCGCATGGGCATCTTGTTGTCCCTTGCAAGAATCGACGCCGTCATATCCACCACTTGCAGATTCCTGGCGATCACGTCATTGATATTGATCTCGTCAAACTTTACCGCATTTGGATTCTTCATCGGGTCGTCGTCATACACGCCGTCAATGGACTTTGCCAACAGGATCGCATCGGCCTCCACCTCGACAGCTCGAAGCACCACGCCTGTATCCGTGGAGAAATAAGGATGCCCTGTTCCTCCCGCAAAAAATACAACCATGTTTTTGGCAAAGTACTTATTCGCCCTGTCCTTGGAAAACAGTTTTGTAAAGGAACCGCACTCAAAAGGAGTCAGTATATTGGTCATCATACCCACAGAACGGAAGATCTCCGACACATAGATACAATTCATAATGGTGGCGAGCATACCGATCTGGTCGGACTTGGTTCGGTCGATCTCTTCATTGGAACGACCTCTCCAGAAATTGCCGCCGCCGATGACGATTCCCACCTGGATGCCGTCATCCACCAGCTCCTTCACCTGAAACGCGACCTTCCTCACAGTCTCCTCATCGAATCCTGTCTTTTTGCTGCCTGCCAGCGCTTCGCCGCTCAATTTCAGTAAAATTCTGCGCATATTTTATTCTCCGTTTTATTTGCTCTGTTTCTTTTTCTCCGGCTTGTAATCCTCAAAGAAAGCTGTAGGACTGACATCTGCATAGCACTGAGAGCACATACCTTCAATCACAGCGCCGTTGTTGATCTGAACGGACTTGGACTTGATATTGCCCATCACGATAGCAGATGCATCCAACACCACTGGTCCCTTGACATCGATATCACCCTTTACCGCGCCTGCGATCGCTGCGCTGGTAGCGGAAATATTGCCGATGATAACCGTGCTTGCACCAATCTTTACAGGCCCATCCGTAGTAATCTCTCCATTGATCTTTGCTCCCTCTGCAAAAACTTCGGCAGCCTTGGAATTACCGTTTACAAGACCTGTGATATTCAATTTGCCCAGCACATTGATATTACCGTTGATATTACCGATGATATCAATGGAGCCCTCCGATGTGACATCGCCGGTCACGGTCATGCCTGCGGTGATAACTGATGTTTCGTCTAATGCCTCTCTGGTGGCTAATGTGTCCATAAGTTCTTCTCCTTTTTCCTCCTGATCATTGTTGGTTAACTCTTCTGCTTCCTCAGGCAATTCTTCTACAATCTCCTGGTCAGCATCATTTGCCATGCCTTTCATTTCTGTTTCCTCCATAGTTATTTCTTCCGCAAAGGACACGCTCGCGGTATCCTCTGCAATATAGTCCTCCTGTTTTACAGGAGATTTATCCATCAAAGGTTCCTCGACTGTGGGAATCTCTTCCTCGATCGGGGCTTCCTCGATTTCAACAGTTTCCTCGACGGCTGCCTGCTCTGTGATCTCTTCCTCCACTACAGGTTCTTCTACAACAGCTTCCTCTATAACAACCTCTGCCATTGCAGGTTCTTCTATCACAGGCTCTTCTAATGCAGGTTCTTCTATTACACTTTCCTTTGCAGCGGCTTCCTCTATAACAACCTCTGCCATAACCGCTTCTTCGGCAACAGCTTCTTCTACTGTGCTTTCTTCTGTGACAGCTTCTTCCGCGACCGCCTCAAGCGGCGGCTCCGCAATTACTTCCTCCGCTGCCGGTTCTTCTATTACGGTTTCTTTTATTGCTGGTTCTTCTATTGCTGGTTCTTCTATTGCGATTTCTTCTATTATATTTTCTGCCGCTGCGGCTTCCTCTATAACAACATCTGCCGCAACCACTTCTTCTACAACAGGTTCCTCCACAGCCGCCTCAAGGGGCTGTTCTACGGGAGGCTGCTCTGCGATTACTTCCTCCGCTACTGGTTCTTCTATTACGAGTTCTTCTATTATGGGGGCTTCTATTGCAATTTCTTCTACAACAGCTTCCTCTATTACAGGTTCTTCTATCGCGGGTTCTTCCACAATAACGCTCTCTATCTGCGGTTCCCACGCGGGGAGTTCTTCCGCCGTATTCTCCTCTACCTCGGGAGCACTTTCCGGCTCCAAGACCTCCTCAAACGGCGGCTGTTCCATCGTCTCCTCAAACATCCGAAATTCTTCCGGTAATTGGATGGAATCGATATTCTCAAGCATTTCATCCAGAGAAAACGTCATTCCCATATCCTGTACAGATGCCTGTACAGGTGTAATCTCCGGCTCAGATTCCAGTTCCAGCGTCGGTGCAATCTCAGGTTCCGGCTTCCATTCAGAGGACGACATGTTCTCCGGCTCCCTTGCAAGTGTCGGTATCAATTCAGGCTCCGGCTCAGACACAAGTCTGGGCTCTGCTACAGGTTCCTGTTTTATGGTATCAACTGTCTTGGCCGCCGCCAATTCCCCATCAGGCATCAATTCATTTACAGCCTGCGACAGATCTTGCTTTAAATCTCCAAAAAACCCCATGGCTGATTTCCCTCCATTCATTCTATAGTCGTGGTATGTATATGTTGAACCGGCTCGGTATCTGCTGTGATAGGCAAAATCACAGTATCCTCCATAGCCAGGATTTTGTCCAGAATCGCCGGCAGAGCATCCACCGTAGTGGGTTTATCGGCCGAGTCATGCATCAGGATAATGGATGTCTCCCACTCGCTGATGTCGTTGGTACTGTTATACAAAAGGGTGTCGGTATCCAACAGTCTGCTGCCGCCGTCTCCGGAGGCAATATTCCAGTCATAAAAAGTCACACCCTGCGCGTCCAGAAAATCGATAAACACACGTATATTCAGCGGACTGACCGTGTTGGAACTCCCCCCCGGAAACCGATAGAATACGCTTTTCACCCCAGTGAGATCGTACAGATAATCCTGAAGCTTGTGAAAATCCTCGGCAAAAGCATCCACCGACCGATACAGGCTCGCATACTTATGACTGTAAGAATGCATCCCCAGCGTGTGTCCCTCTTCCACAATGCGCTGTATCGCCGCCTGGGAGGCTTCATCCTCCTTGCCTACCACAAAAAAAGTCGCCTTCACATCATATTCGCTCAAAATATCTAAAATCTTATCCGTATAAACGCTGGGACCATCGTCAAAAGTCAGATATACCTGGTGAACCTGTGACAACTCCGGCACAGTATCCCAAACGGGATCCGGCTCCGCCGCCTGTTCCGACAGTTCAGGCGCACCGACCTCCTGTCGGATCGAGACGCTGCTCTCGTACTCCTGACTGATCAACGTCTCCATATTCTCCTGCTGCCGCACTTCCAACTGAACCAGTTCTTCCAGATGGCTATTCAAACTCTCCATCTGCGTACCCAGATTCTCCATCTGACGATTCAGCCTGCCCATTCTCACCAAAAGAATCACACAACAGATACTTGGCATCACAAACAGCATTGCCTTGAGCCAAATAATCATCCGCTTCAACTTTCGTACACGTCTACGCCTGTACTCGGCGCGCTCATAATCGATCTCCGACATATACTCTCACACATTCTATCACATTAAAAAAACTTTTGCTATTAGTATTATCTCTCAAAAGAAAAACATACCTTAAGTACTAGTATAACATAATCGTGTTTTTTGGGAAAGATAAAAATAAGAAAAAAGGATACCTTTTTGTTATTCCCCAATCCTATCCGCGTACTTGATCCGATAGATCCGCCGCAGAGAATCGTTGATGCGCTCCTCCGAGATCGTACCGTCCTGCACCGCCTGAATGACGCCGTTGTACGCCATCTCAAAATCTTCCGGCATCAAGATCATGTCGCAACCCGCCCGCAGCGCCAGCACAGCCGCCTGATCCGCCGTATAGTAATCAGTTATGGCAGACATATTCAGAGCGTCGGAGATAACAACGCCGTCAAACTTAAGCTCATCCCTCAAAATATCCGTCACCACGACATCAGACAAAGAACAGGGCGTATTGTCGCCGGTCAGTTCAGGTGCAGCCATATGTCCCACCATGACCATCTTGGCGCCCGCGTCGATTCCGGCCTGAAACACAGTAAATTCTTCCGCGCGAAATTCCTCCTGCGTCCGGTCCGTAGTGGCCATACCGTTGTGTGTGTCGGCAGTAGAGCTGCCGATGCCGGGAAAATGTTTCAGACAGGCAGTCACACCCTGCTCCTGCAAGCCGGTCACCATAGAAGTGACATAGGGGATCACACTCTGCGCCGTATCGCCATAAGAGCGCGCTTCCATGCTACTTCCCTCCACGTTTGCCAAATCCGCCACCGGCGCAAAGTCGAGATTAAAACCCAGCTCAGCAAGATAAGCGCCGATCGCCGCCCCCGCCTGGTACGCATTGTTTGGATCGCCGGTAGCCGCTACCGCCTGCGCAGAATCCTGCTTGTCGGCAAATCCTGCACCCGCCACGCGGCTGACGCTGCCGCCTTCTTCATCCACTGCAATAAAAAGCGGATAATTGGCATACAAACGGGTGTTATCTATCATCTCCGCAAGCTGATCTTTGCTTTTCATATTTTGAGAAAAATAGACAAGTCCACCCACCGCATACTGAGACAAAGCCTGCCTTGTGCCGTCCCCAGCCTGTACTGCGGCGCTCACTCCCGTGATGGCCTCCGGCGTCACAAAAAAGAGTCCCGCCACCTTGTCCTCCAAAGGCATCACCTCAATGCCCGCATTGACAATCTCATCCAACTTCTGTTCGTCCGTCAGTTCTACTACCGGCGGTTCCGCCTGGGAGGTATCCGGCTCCTGAAGAGATTCCTCCATTCCAAACAGATCGCCCACCATCGACTGTTGATCCTGCACATCTGACGGTTCCTGACTGCTCTCCGTATTCTCCCTGCTATACTCTGTCAATTGCCTCACACCCGACACGATCCCTACCGCGACCAGGGCAATCAGAGCAATCACCACCGTGTAGGCCGCAACCTGACTGCGCCTGCGCCTCTTTTTTCTGACTTCACGCTTTTCCGCCAAAAGCTGCTCTTTGCTCTTTTTGGCCTCCTCCCACTGAATCTGGTCTGCCTGCCGATTCTTTTCCCTTTTCATATATGTACTCCTCAAATTGCTTTACGCCACATTTGATATCATTCTACATTACTTTGCGCTGTTTTTCCATACAAAATAAATTCTTTTTAAAACTCCGTAAAAATAAGGAAGCACGCTGCCCAACCTTCGACCAGTGCGCTTCCTGCTTCTCTTTTGTATTTTCAACTGTGGTCAACCATCGTACTTTATCTGCCTTGTAGCCGTTTTCTTTTGGATGATCTCCTTTTAGAAGTTATCTTTTGTACTTATCGGGACATCCAAGCTCCCGCTTTCTCATTTGTTAAATACAGTATAAGGCAAGATGCTTCCTTTGTCAACAGCCTTCGACAAATTTCCATTATTTTCCACCATTACTTTTCAGTTCCTCTTTCTCTGTTGTTCTTTTCGATATTCTGCCACATCCGTCTCCAACACAATCTTGCGGATGGGGAGGAGCCGCCCGGGTGATACGGACAGTTCATCCACTCCCATGGCGAGAAATTCCTGTGTCAAATTTAGATCGGCGCCCAGTTCTCCGCAAATACCGGCCCATATGCCCGCCTTGTGCGCATTCTCCACGACCGTTTGGATCATTCGAAGCACCGCCGGATGGTGGGAATCGTAAAACTCATCCAAGGCTGTGTTCTGGCGATCCACCGCCAAAAGGTACTGTGTCAGATCGTTTGTCCCAATGCTGAAAAAATCCACTTCCTCTGCAAGCTGATCGCTGATGATCGCCGCCGCGGGAGTCTCGATCATGATTCCCTGCTCCGGTTCCCTGTAAGCGATCCCTTGTCCGTCCAGCTCCTCTCTGACCTCCCTCACGATCTCCTTGATCCTTCGCACTTCTTTTACACTGGTGATCATGGGATACATGATCGCAACCTCGCCGTACACGCTGGCGCGGTAGATAGCGCGAAGCTGTGTCTTAAAGATCTCGGGACGGGTCAGACAGATGCGGATCGCACGACATCCCATGGCCGGATTGTCTTCCTTCTCCATCTCAAAATAATCACACTGCTTGTCTGCACCGATATCCAATGTGCGGATAATCACCCGCTTTTTGCCCATGGTCTTTGCCACAGTCTTGTAAACCTGAAACTGTTCTTCTTCCGTGGGAAAATGATCTTTTTCCAGATAGAGAAACTCGCTCCGAAACAGTCCGATCCCTCCGGCGTCATTTTGCAGAACAGCAGTCAAATCTTCCATATTGCCGATGTTGGCATACAGCAGAATCTTTTGACCGTCAAGCGTGACATTCTCTTTACCTTTCAGCTTTGACAGCAGTTCCTTTTTATCCCTTTCTTCCTTTTGAAGCCGCCTCATCCTATCGAGCGTCTCCTCATCCGGATCCACATAGATCACGCCGTTTGTGCCGTCCACAATCCCCAGCTTTTTATCAACCGTCTCATCCAGAGGAAGCTTCGTGCCCACCAGCGCGGGAATACTCATTGTTCTGGCAAGGATCGCCGTGTGAGAATTTAAAGAACCGTGGACTGTCACAAAGGACAACACCATATCCTTGTCAAACTGCACGGTCTCCGACGGAGCCAAATCGTCCGCCACAATGATCACAGGTTCCCCCGCATCGATGCCTTCGGACGCTTCCTCCCGCAGGACGTTGACCAGGCGTTTTGAGATATCCCTGACATCCGCAGCCCGCTCCCGCATATATTCGTCCTCCATGGATGCAAACATCTGCGCAAAGTGATCCGCGGTCTGTGCCACCGCATATTCCGCGTTCACCATCTGCGCGCAAATAATATTTTCAACAGACTCCTGATAATCCCCGTCCTCCAGCATCATCTGATGAATCTCAAAAATCGCCGCATTAGTCTCTCCGACCTCCTGCAACGCTTTGTCATACAACCCCACAAGCTGATCCATAGCCTGTTTTGTCGCCTGATGGTAACGGGCGCACTCCGCCTTCGCATCCTCTATTTTGATCCGCCCCACCGGCCGCCGCTCTTTGCGGTACAAATAAATTCTGCCTATAGCGATGCCGTCGAACACACTTTTCCCGTTATATATCTGCATATTTCTCCCTCCTCCCTGCTTTCGGTTCTCATATGCAATCTGCCGGACGCTTCCTTTATACAGATATTTCACCCAACATTTGCCGATATACTGCCTCGATCTCCTCCCCGGTCGCCAGAAGCTCCGAAAAAGCGCTGGCACTCCCGGCGGAGATACCCATGTGGAACGCATAACGATAGTCCGCCCGCTCCATCCAGCCTGCGAGAAAACCGGCCACCATGGAATCTCCCGCGCCCACTCCGTTCACAAGCTCACCCTTGGGAGCTTGTGATTCATAAACAGAGCCGTCCCCAGCCACCAATACCGCTCCTTCCCCCGCCATGGACACCAGGATATTGACCGCACCCATCTCCTTTAACTTTCTCGCATAGGGAATGACCTCTCTTCTGTCCGTCAGCTCCACTCCAAAGATCTCGCCCAGCTCATGGTTGTTGGGTTTTACCAAAAACGGACGGTAAGGAAGCGCCTTCACCAACAATTCTCTCTCGGCATCCACAACAGCCATCACACCTCTGCCTGCCAGACGCTCCAAAATCCGGCTGTAGATATCGTCAGGCATGGAGCCGGGGATGCTGCCCGCCAGCACCAGCACATCTCCCTCTTTTAAGATATCCAGTTTCTCCAGCAGACATGCCACCGCCCGGCGACTGATCTCAGGGCCGAGGCCGTTGATCTCCGTCCCGTCGATCGACTTTAACTTCAAATTGATGCGGGATATTCCCTCGTCGAGCCGTATCAAATCCGATTTCACGCCCATTTCCTCTATTCGGCGCACGATCTCATCCCCTGTAAATCCCGCGACAAACCCCAAGGCTGTGCTCTCGATCCCCAGATTCCCCAACACCATGGAGACATTAAGTCCCTTCCCGCCCGGCAGCATCAGCTCAGAGCTGGTCCGATTCGTCAGTCCCAATTTAAAATCTTCCACCGAAACGATATAGTCAAGTGACGGATTAAATGTAACTGTGTAGATCATCTCTCCCTCCCGCATCCGTTTAATAATTTTATTGTAGGTTTAAAATCATTCAAAGTCAATCAAATCAATTCTTAAGAAATCGGCGCAGCAGCCGATATAATAGATAAGGGATATTGGCAAACGGATTTGCCAAAAGCTTCAAGTCAAGGAGGATAACATATGAGCATGACAGTGAGCGGGATTGGTTCAAACCGAACCAAACCCAAGACTACGAGCAAAACGACAACCAGCCGCAGCGGATCTATCTCCATCCAAAAGGCAAAGCAAAAGAAAAAGAAAAAACTCAACTACAATCTCAAAAGAATTTCCACGCAAATCCTGATGTCCAAAACGTCGAATACTGCCAGTAAGGCCGCTGTGAGCGCGCGCAGCGTGGTATCCATGCTTCAGAGAAAGCTGCGCACCGGCGACTACAACGATCTGGACGTGGAACGCGCGCTGGTTCACGCCAAAAAGATGGAGCGGATCGCCAAAAAGCGCGTGAAACATATGCGGGAGGAAGAGAGGGCGGCCAAGACGGGTTCCTGTATTGTGGAGGGAGAAAACGAAGACACTCTCGAGATGCAGAAGGAAAACAAAGAGAGCGACACCAGCGAACTCAGCGCAAAAGAGATAGAACAAATGATGAGAGAACTGGAGGAGCTGATGCAGGAAGCTATGCAGGAAACGCTCGACGATTCTCTCCGCGATATGGCGGAAGAACTGATGGGCGCGTCGCAGCAGGATCTGGATCCGGAAGCGCTTGAGCGTCTGAAGAAAAAACATAGAGCCAGCGAACTTCAGGAGATTGTCCGCGCGGACATGGAATATCTCAAGGCCCTGTTCGACAAGCTTGCCAAAGAAAAACAGTCCTCCTCAAACGGAAGCTCCGCCAGCCAATCCGCCGAGTCCAACAATATCAGCGGTGTCACCCTACAGTTGGCGGGAGCCGACATACCTGTGGATGTGCCGGAGACTCCCGTTGTGACAGAGGGCGCAAACGTGGATGTGCTGGTGTGAATTTTACAGCCTGGTCATCACAAAAATATCATAGATCGCCTTGATGGCGTCCTCAAAATCGGAATTGGCCACACCTATGATGATATTCAGCTCGGAAGAGCCCTGATCGATCATCTTCACATTGATATTGCTGTGGGCAAGGGCCGAGAATATTCTGCCCGCCGTTCCGCGGGTGGATTTCATGCCGCGTCCCACCACGGCGATCAGCGCGAGATCGGATTCGATATCAATGGAATCCGGATCGCACAGCCTGTGGATTCCGGCCACCACCTTCTGCTCCTTGTGCATAAATTCATCCTGATGCACGAACACAGTCATGGTATCGATGCCGGAAGGCACATGCTCAAAAGAGATCCCGTTTTCTTCAAAGGCCTGCAACACTTTTCTGCCAAAGCCGATCTCCGAATTCATCATATCCTTTTCAATATTGACGGAGCAAAAACCTTTCTTGCCGGCGATGCCGGTGATCACATACTTTGACTTCTGGCAAGTGCTCCCCACAATCCAGGTGCCGTTGTCCTCCGGCGCGTTGGTGTTGCGGATATTGATGGGGATCCCTTCCTGGCGCACCGGAAAGATGGCATCCTCATGCAGCACAGATGCCCCCATATAGGAAAGCTCTCTGAGCTCTCTGTAGGTGATGGTCTCAATTCCCTCGGGATCGTCGATAATGCGGGGGTCCGCCACCAGAAAACCGGACACATCCGTCCAATTCTCATAGACATCCGCTTTCACCGCCTTCGCCACGATAGACCCCGTCACATCGGAGCCGCCCCTGGAAAAAGTCTTGACGCTGCCGTCGGGTAGCGCGCCATAAAAACCGGGCACTACCGCCTTGTCGCAGCGAGCCAGCCGATCGGACAAGATCTTGTCGGTCTTGTCGGCATCAAAATTTCCGTTTTCATCAAAGCAGATCACCGTCGCGGCGTCCACAAACTCATACTGTAGATATTCCGCCATGATGATGCCGTTTAAATATTCCCCTCGGGAAGCGGCATAATCGCTGCCCGCCTTGTTCTTAAAATTCTCTTCCAATGTCTGAAATTCCTGCTCCAAGCTTAAAGAAAGTCCCAATCCCTCAATAATATCCTGATAGCGGGCAGCGATCGCCAAAAGCGCCTCCTGAAAGTCCTGTCCCTCTTCCGCCAGACGGTAACATTCATACAGCATATCCGTCACCTTCGTGTCGCCCGAAAAACGCTTGCCCGGCGCAGAAGGCACCACATATCGCCTTTCTGCGTCCGCTCTGATGATATCTCCTACTTTTTTAAACTGCTCGGCGCTTGCCAGAGAGCTGCCGCCAAATTTCACAACCTTAGACATTGCCTCTACCTTCCATCCCATTGATATTCGTATTTTTATCTATATTCCTATGTCAGAGCAGTTTGCTGCGATGACACGCGATGAGAAATTCGCGCAGGCAATTTCTCATCTGCAATCAAAACAATTTGCGTCAGATCAAGCGGATCCTACCCAGGGCATCGTCGCCCAACTGCTCGTATTTTTCCCGGAAATCCCGCTCCCGCATCACAGCCGTGATATAGCCTACATCCTCGTTTCTCCCGGGCACGCTGAGAGCTTTGCCCTCCGGCCAAAGCTCTGAAAGCCTTTGTGCGGCGGACGCCTTCGCCCGAACAAAGAAGGCTCTCTTCGTCTCGCTCACATCGGCGAGACGCGCCTCCTCCTTGTCCCAGAAACAGGTGATCACCTTGCCCTGATGTCTCGCGCAGTCCACCACATCGGACACTACCGCGCTGGCGGTGGGAAGTTTCCCCGCGCCTCGTCCGTAATACATAGAATCGCCCAGCATATTGCCGGTGACGAACACGGCGTTGAACACGTCGTTCACCATAGCCAGCGGATGCTCCTTAGGGATCAAAAAGGGCGCCACCATGGCGAGAGTCTCATCTTTCTCCAGACATTTCGCGCTGGCGAGAAGTTTGATGGTGTATCCGGCCTCCCCCGCATAGGCAAAATCCGCCGCGGTGACTTTGGTGATCCCCTCGGTAAAGAGCTTCTCGGAATCCACATGCTTCCCCGTCATCAGAGAAGAGAGGATCGCGATCTTGCGGCAGGCGTCGTGACCTTCCACATCCGCCTCAGGGTTGCGCTCCGCATAGCCTCTGTCCTGCGCTTCCTTGAGAACTTCCTCAAATTCGGCGCCCTCTCTCTCGATCTTGGTCAGGATATAATTGGTGGTGCCGTTTAAGATTCCTGTGATCGCCTCGATCTTCTCCGCCGTCAGAGAGTAGTTTAACGGTCTGATAATGGGGATGCCGCCGCCCACGCTCGCCTCAAAAAGGTAATTACAGTTGTGCGCCTTTGCGATCTCCAAAAGTTCGGGGCCGCACTTTGCCACCAATTCCTTGTTGGAAGTGCAGACGCTCTTGCCGCGCTCCAACGCCTGCCTGGTAAACTGGTACGCAGCTCCCACGCCGCCCATCGTCTCGCAGACAATGGACACCTGATCATCATTTAAGATTTGATTAAAGTCGTGCACGACCTTTTTCTCATGGGGATCTCCCGGAAAATCCCGCAGATCCAGAATATATTTTACATTGATCTCCTGAAGCGCCTTTTTGCCGATCATCTCACTGTTGGAAGCGATGACCTCCACGACGCCGCTTCCCACTGTACCATACCCTAACACCGCTATGTTTATCATGTTCTTCTCACTCCTATTCTTTTGCCAATATTTTTACATGGCGGACGCCACGCTGCTTTTCCATCTTCTCTATCATCCCTGAGATATCTCCCGTATTTTGAAGCACCTGAACGCTCAGACTCAACGAGGCGATACCGTTGATGGGAATACTCTGGTGGATCGTCAGAATGTTTGCCTGATATTCGGCTATGATCTTCAAGACATCCGACAACAATCCCGGCTCGTCATCCATCTGAAAAGTCATGGTAAGCGTAGTTCCCTGAACATTGTCGTGAAACTGAAAGATATCGTCCTTGTACTTATAAAAGGAACTACGGCTGATGCCCACAGCATCAGCCGCCTCCTGAATCGTCATAACTTTCTCCGATTCCAGAAGCCGCTTTGCCTCCACTACCTTTAACAGTACCTCGGGCACAGCTTTCTGCTTCACCACAAAGTACCTGGTTGACTCTCCCATATGACTCTGATCCTGCTTTCATGTATTTGTAGCACGCACAGTTGTATGCCATCGAGAGATATTCTAGCATAGCGGTTCTGAAAACGCAAGTATTTTTTGTTTATTCGGACATAAGTAACAGTTAAGCCATGCCATTCATAAGTTGCCCTTCCGCTTCTGAAGGATCATGCAGTTCATAGGCAATGGGAATCTTTGTCTGTCCCTCCTGGTTTTCCCTGCTTATGCTTCTCAGTTCCTCCCTCACGGCTTTGGCAAACAGACCCGCTATCCATGTGGTCTTGCCCGCACGGGTCTGCCCTGCCAGTGCGATCGCCAGTTTATCCTGTGTATCTCCCATTTTCCATTCCTTTCTATTCGAAATATTGATTGCGTTTTTCAATATGTTATTGTCACTGAACAACACGGCTTTTGACATTTTACCCCCCTAGCGGTTTTGTCAATACTTTGACCGAAAATATTTCTGTTTCCTGCCGGGAGCCTCCCACAAAAAAACATAGCTCCGCCATTGTCCAAAAAATATGGTCAATGAGCAAAGCTATGTTCCTTAAAATGCATCTCCTTTTAAGCGCTTTTGTATCCCGTTTAAAAAAATACCATTATCCTCCAGAGCTTTATTCTCAATTAGGGTTGACATTCCATACTTGAATCATCATCTATTCCTTTCTCTGACCGAACACTTTAACCACCGTTGGTGCTTATTTATCGCCATAGTGTTCTTTGCAGGAAGCAATCACAACGGCATCGCCTTCCTGCTTGTAAACAATCCGGTTCTTCTCGTCAATCCTTCTACTCCACCATCCACTCATATCTTCGGACAGCGGTTCAGGTTTCCCGATCCCTGAATAGGGTTCTCTCTGTATATCCTTAATCAGGCTGTTTATTTTTCGGAGCGTCTTTTTGTCTTCCGTCTGCCATGAGAGATACTGCTCCCATGCACGTTCATCCCACAGTAATCTCATAGACTCAGTCCTCAATCAAATCATGTTCTACAAGTTTTGCCTTCCCGGACTCAATATCAGAGATTACCTTCTTAAGATAATCCATGTTGCTGTCCGAATAAAACGGATCGACCGAAACCTCAAATGGGATTCTCTTTTCCCTGCGTATTTTCTTAGCATACATATTGAACGCTGTGGTCATGCTTAAGCCTAGCTGCTTACAGACTTCCTCCATACCCAACTTATCTTCCTCTTCCATTCTGAAATTTACTAATACCTGTGACATCGCAATTCCTCCTTAAAATTCCGTACACTGCGGAAGCGTAACAAATACCTCGAAACCTATTTCGACTCGCAAGTATTGTACCACGCCCTCGCATTTTTGTAAAGCGTTTTTCTTTATATTATCTTTATCCAAATTAACATCGAGTAGGAGGCGGTGACTAGCCGCCGTCCTCTCACAGCACCGTGCATACCGTTCGGTACACGGCGCTTTCAATAGTTGACACGCACTGACTGGTAGGCAGTGGCTAAATCATAAAAGCCGCTGTTTATCAGTCTTTCTTTTGTCATTGCCATATTTACGGCAACTGTATGTGTTGTGAACCAGTAGCCGCGCCTGCTCATTGCCGCTTTGTTGTGCAGTCTTACCCTCATACGTAGCCTCTTATGTGGTTTCTGTCCGTCAGACCAGAGGTTTGCCCGCAGGTTAGTATGTTCCCCACATCCAGCTTCCTTCAGATTCCGCCTCACGGCGGACACCCTTGCCTTCGGCTATATCCTTCCCACTACCGGGCGGATTCGGGACTTTCACCCATTAGAAATGTGCGCCGCAAGGCGCACACAAAAAATAGCGGGCATCCTAGCCACAGTCTCTTGGCTAGAATGCCCGCTTTTTTAGCCCTTATTCACTTCAATCTCGCTGCCGTCCCGGAAGGTCACGGCTACATTCCCGTCCGTCTTCATGTCAATCGTATTTCTGGCAAACCGCGAAATCGACTTCACAATAATGCCTGCCCCTTTCTACTAAGGTAGTGACATATATCCCTCTACTTCCGGCAGAAGTCAAGCACTGTTTCGGAAATCTGACTCGCGGACTTCCACCCTGTCATCCTCGTAAGCCTCAGCACAAAGGCGAATCTATATTACTCATTACAGCCAAACTTTTATACAACTCATTACATGTTAAATCACTTTTTATAGGTTTGTCAAGCAAAAAGAGGTTCTTTCCTAAGTTTGTTGAGCGCTTTTATATTGTTCCCGTAACAGTACTTT
>JAMPHU010000003.1:43985-51430 GCA_023663225.1 Candidatus Gastranaerophilales bacterium | reverse complement strand
TTGACAGACAATCTTCGTTCTATGGAGGAGGACGGTATCGTTACACGCACTGTTTATCCTGAAGTTCCTGTACGGGTAGAGTATGCTTTGAGTGAATTGGGGGGAACTATGCGCCCGATTATTAATGCAATGTTTGAATGGGGAACGATGTATCAGGGATTGGCAAGAGAATAGGGATAATAAGGCGGTCTAAGTTCAGACCGCCTTATTATCCTTACATCTATTACCATAATTCCAAACTTGCCTTGCAAGTTTTACTATCTTCCGCATCCCCCACATTTGCAGGTTGCCATCAAGTGCTAATCAAATCCATCAAGAATCCGATGGATTGCATATATCAAGCGGTTCATCTATTGCCAGCGCATCCAACGCACATTGAGAGCAGGGAGTAGTTCTTAATCCATCTTCTGCCACATTACAGTCAATCCGTAGTATATATCCGTCAAAAGTGGTTACATCAACACTATTGTGGTACATACAATAGAATCAAAGAGCTGATTCTGGTGAAGGATATACGCTTGTTATAAGAAATAAGGACGCTGGTTTTGCTTGCAATGAAACCGGAGAAATGGTATTAAATGCACTGCCTGAAGAAAAAGTGACCAAAAGTGACCAAAAAATAATCAGCTTTTCAGAAAAGAAAAAAGCTGAAAACTTCGATTCCTCAAAGCTTCAGCCTATAAAACCACCTGCGGAAGATGGGACTTGAACCCACACGATGTTGCCATCACAAGATCCTTAGTCTTGCTCGTCTGCCAGTTCCGACACTTCCGCGTAACTAATGCACAAATAAGATATTAGCATTTCAGAACAAAAAAGTCAATTCTTTTTTCATTTTTTTATTGTCTTGTAGAAAAAACTGTTATATACTGTACTTTATAAAGGCTTAGATGCGAGGATTCAGGCAAGAATAATGAAACGAGGATGGTAGAATTATGGCATTATTGGATCAGTGGAAAGCGATAGCGTACAATGAGGCGGCGGAAAAGCAGCAGCTTCAAAAGCTGTGGCAGGACTATTTTCTGGAGGAGAGAGCGATCTATGCCAAGCTGCTCAGCACGCCGGATGAGGTCGTAAGGGGCACGGTGAGAGAGCTTGCGGACGAATTTCAGGTCTCCCTTATGACGATGACCGGCTTTTTGGACGGTATCAACGACAGCCTGGTGGAGAAGAACCCCATCGAGGAGATGGAGGAGGATACAGAGGTCAATTTGGGTTTTGACAAGGCACTCCTCTACAAGAACATGGTGGCTGCAGAGGCGGATTGGCTGTACAACCTGGAGGAGTGGGAAGATATCTTTGATGAGGATACCAGAAAGGCCCTGTACAGAGAGCAGAAATCTTCCACTACCATTGTAAAGGACAAGCGGGTTTATCCCAACGATCCCTGTCCTTGCGGGAGCGGCAAGAAATACAAAAAGTGCTGTGGCAGAAAATAATAGTAAACGCCAACTGTATAGAAGGGCTGATCCTTGCGGGGATGGCCCTTTTCAAGCAAGAGGATATCGTGTAACTTACAGTGACAAATTACATAATAGAATCTTGATAATAGAAATTATGAAATAATTTCTATTATAGAATCTTGATAATAGAAATGCGAAGCAATTTCTATTATATGAAATAAAAGCATAACAAAGGAGTGGGTCATGAATATTGCATCGTTTATACAGCCAAAGGCGGATGTTGCCTATCTGCGTGACGATATGACGCTGCGGAGGGCCTTGATGACATTGCGGGCAAGCGGATACACGGCAGTTCCCGTGATTGATAAGGAGGACCGATATGTGGGTGTAGCCAGCGAGGGAGACTTCCTTTGGGGGATCATGGGACATGTGGAGTACCAGGAGGAGATGTTGAACGAGCACAAGATCGAGAGTCATACGGTGCGCGACATCATTCGGGGCGGCAAATTTAAACCGGTGAGTATCGACACCGACATGGAGCAGCTCTTAGAGCAGGCCAAGCGTCAGAATTTTGTTCCGGTGGTGGATGACAGAAATGTGTTTATCGGCATTATAACCAGGAAGGATATCATTACATATTATACAAAAGCAAAGATGGCGCAAAAGTGAGATACAGTTTTTGACTTTCCTGAAAAAAGTAACTATAATCAACTATAAAATAATCTGCACGAGAAAGGTGAGGATAAAGTTATGAAAAAAATGGAAGAATACGTAAGAAGCATACCTGATTTTCCGGAGGAGGGGATCATATTCCGCGATGTCACGAGCGTTCTGCAGGATGCGGACGGTCTGCAGTTGGCAATAGATTCCATGCAGGAGAAGATCAAGGACTTGGATTATGATATTGTGGTGGGAGCGGAGTCGAGAGGTTTTATTTTTGGCGCGCCCATCGCCTACAATCAGCACAAACCGTTTGTGTTGATACGCAAGAAGGGAAAGCTTCCCTGTGAGACAGTGGAGGCGAGCTATGAGCTGGAATATGGCACCGCGACCATCGAGATGCACAAGGACAGCGTAAAGCCCGGACAGAAAGTGGTGATCGTGGATGATCTGATCGCCACCGGCGGCACCACGGAGGCGATGATCAAGCTGGTGGAGACTTTGGGGGGCGAAGTGGCCGGCATTGTGGTATTGATGGAGCTTGCGGGTTTGAATGGACGCGAGCGCTTAAGTGGCTATCGTTTGGATTCGGTGATCTGTTATCCTGGGAAATAAAGATTGGCAATTCTTTTTGGAAGGCATGGAGTAGAGGTCTATGACAGAAGAAAAAATGGAAGTCACAATTGAAGACGGAGGACTGAGCAAATTTCAGGAGTTTGTAACTCCTGAGCAGTTGTACGAGGAGTTGACCGCCCACATACGAAAATATCACCCCAACGACAATATCGCGCTGGTTGAGAAGGCGTATCAGTTGGCCAGCGAGGCGCACAAGGGTCAGTTTCGGAAATCCGGAGAGCCTTACATTATTCATCCCCTGAATGTAGCCATTATCCTGGCGGATCTGGAGATGGATAAGGAGACGATCGTCGCCGGTATCCTGCACGATGTGGTGGAGGATACGATTATGACGGACGAAGATCTGCGGCGCGAATTTGGCGAGGACGTGGCTCTTTTGGTGGACGGCGTCACGAAGCTGGAAAAGATTCCTCTCTCCGGTTCGGTTGAGGATCAGTCCAATGCGAAGCTGGAGATGCAGGCGGAGAATCTGCGCAAAATGTTTCTCGCCATGGCCAAGGACATTCGCGTCATTCTGATCAAGCTGGCGGACCGTCTCCACAATATGCGGACGCTGCGCTATCAGAAGCCGGAAAGTCAGCAGAGGATCGCCCAGGAGACGCTGGACATCTACAGTCCGATCGCGCAGAGGCTTGGCATCAGTAAGATCAAGATTGAACTGGATGATCTGTCCTTGAAATATCTGGAGCCGGAAGTGTATTATGATCTGGTGGATAAGATCGCCGTCCGCAAAAGTGTCCGTGAGAAATATATTCAGAGCATTGTGGACGAGGTCAGCGAGCATATTGCAAACGCCGGAATCAAGGCGCAGGTGGACGGTCGGGTCAAACATTTTTTCAGTATTTACAAAAAGATGAAGAACCAAAACAAGACGCTGGATCAGATTTACGATCTGTTTGCCGTGCGCATTATCGTGGACACGGTGAAGGACTGTTATGCGGCGCTGGGGGTCATCCATGAGATGTATAAACCCATCCCGGGGCGGTTCAAGGATTATATCGCCATGCCCAAGGCGAATATGTACCAATCCCTGCACACCACGCTGATCGGCAGCACGGGTCAGCCCTTCGAGATTCAGATCCGCACCTATGAGATGCACAAGGCGGCCGAGTACGGCATTGCCGCCCACTGGAAATACAAAGAGGCGTCCGACGGCAAAAAGGTGGAAGGCCAGGAGGAGGAGAAGCTGGTATGGCTGCGCCAGATCTTGGAGTGGCAGCAGGAATTGTCCGACAACAAAGAATTCTTAAATCTGTTAAAGAACGACCTGAACCTGTTTGCGGGCAATGTGTATTGTTTCACGCCCACGGGCGAGGTGAAAAATCTTCCGGCAGGCTCCACGCCCATCGATTTTGCCTACAGTATCCATTCGGCGGTGGGCAATCGGATGGTGGGGGCCAGAGTCAATGGCAAACTGGCCACCATCGATTACGAGATTCAGAACGGAGATTTTATTGAGATTATCACATCTCAGAACTCCAAGGGGCCCAGTCGGGACTGGCTGAATGTGGTGAAGAGCACCCAGGCCAAGAACAAGATCAACCAGTGGTTCAAGAACGAACTCAAGGAAGACAATATCATCAAGGGCAAGGAACTGCTCGCCAATTATTGTAAGGTAAAGAATATCAATCTCTCCGCCCTGTCCAAGCAGGAATATATGGAGGGGATCATGCGTAAGTATGGTTTCCGAAATTGGGATTCCGTGTTGGCGGCCATCGGTCACGGCGCTCTGAAGGAAGGGCAGATCGTGAACCGGCTGCAGGAGTATTATGACAGGGATCACAAGAAGGAGCTGACCAACGAGGAAGTGTTGGCCAACATCGCGGAGAGCAACAGCGCAAATGCCGGCAAACCGCCTCTGATGAAAGCTAAGAGTGGTATCGTGGTGAAGGGCGTGGCGGATCTGTCGGTGCGTTTTTCCAAGTGTTGTTCTCCGGTGCCCGGAGACGAGATCGTGGGTTTTGTCACCAGAGGGCGCGGCGTCTCCATTCACCGCACGGATTGCGTGAATATGCTGAATCTGCCGGAGATTGAGAGAGTGCGTCTGATCGACGCGGAATGGCAGGGAGAGCAGATCGCCGCCGATGAGAAATATATGGCGGAGATCAAGATTTATGCCAGAGACCGCAGCGGTCTGCTGGCGGATATCTCCAAGACGCTCACGGAGAAAAATATCAATATCAAGGGGATGAACACGAGAACCAGCAAACAGGGACTCGCCACGCTGCAGGTATCTTTTGAGATCGGAAGCAGACAGGAATTGGATCGCGTGATCGAAAAGCTGCAAAATGTGGAGAGCGTAGTGGATATAGAAAGGACACCGGGTTGATGGCCAAGATAAAGATCGGACGTATGGTGAAGGGGATTTACCAAACCAACTGTTATTTTTTGTACAGAGAAGGGGAGCACGAGGCTGTCGTGGTGGATGCCCCTGACCAGGGGCGGCAGATCTGCCTGACTCTGGAGCAAAACGGATTTCACGTGGCGGGTATTTTCCTGACCCATGGGCATTTTGATCATATATGGGGAGCGGAAGAACTCAGACAGGAGGCGGATGCAAGAGCGAAGGAGCGCGGCGCGGAGCCTGTGAAGATTTACGCCTGCGAGGACGAGCGGGAGCTCTTGCTGGACACGCGCATGAATGTGTCCGCACAGATGCACAGACCGTGTAAGGTAGAGGCGGATGTGTATGTCAGGGACGGTGACGAGATCACTGTGGCGGGCATGACCTGTAAAGTGATCGCCACGCCGGGGCACACGGCAGGCGGCTGCTGTTATTATTTTCCCAAGGAGGGTTATCTGCTCTGCGGCGACACTCTTTTTCTGGAGTCTGTGGGGCGGACGGACTTCCCTACAGGGAGCATGGGCACGCTTGTCCGTTCCATCAAGGAAAAGCTGTTTGTGCTGCCGCCGGAGACAAAGGTCTACCCGGGACACGGAGACAGCACCACCATGGAACATGAGAAGCGCTACAATCCGTTTTTGCAGTAGCGGCAATCTACAATTTGAATCAGAGCCTCAAATAGTTTTGATCGCAGGAAACTGCTCTGACATAGAGGATTAAAATGGCAAATAACACTTGTTATGTAAAGATCGACCAGGAAAAATTCGAGTATGACGTCAATGCGCTTTTTCGCGCATATTATCCGGAGCGGAACGTGAAAGTGCTGGTGCCGGCCAGCAGAGAGTATTCGTGTGAGGATTTGTTTGCAAAGATTACTTTTTTAAAGGGCGGCGTCCGTATGCAACTGGACGGCAGAGAGTATGAGTGGCAGATCCGTCCTGACAGCGTTCCTGATCATACCCAAAAGGGGGATATGGAAGAGTGGGAGAGGCGGTATAAGGACGGCTTCAAGGCTTTTCTCTATCGGGTCTTGCAGAGTCATGTGGGGAGGGACCTTCCCTGGGGGAATCTGACGGGGGTTCGCCCTACCAAGATTGCCTATAGCATGTTGGAGGAGGGCAGGACGAAGGAGGAGATTCTCTCTTATTATCGCGACAGATATTTTGTCAGTGAGGAAAAGGGGCGGCTTGGCATTGAGATTGCCGCCAGGGAGAGAGAGATCCTGCAAAATGTACATTATCGGGACGGATACAGCCTTTATATCGGTATTCCCTTTTGTCCCACCACCTGTCTTTACTGTTCTTTTCCTTCCAATCCCATCCTCGCTTATCACAAAAAAGTGGACGCCTATCTGGATTGTGTGATCCGAGAGATGGAATATGTGGCGGGCGCGTATCGGGACAAGATTTTGGACTGTGTGTACATAGGGGGTGGCACGCCCACCACCTTAGAGCCGGAGCAAATGGACAGGCTTCTTGCAAAGCTGGGCGATTTGTTTGACCTGTCGCAGGTGCAGGAATTTACCGTGGAGGCGGGTCGGGCGGACAGCATCACGGAGGAGAAACTGCGTGTGTTGCTGGAGCGCGGTGTGGGGCGGATTTCGGTCAATCCACAGACCATGAAGCAGGAGACGTTAGATAAGATCGGCAGGCGTGCGAGCGTGGAACAAGTCTGTGAGGCGTATGCTCTCGCGAGGAAGGTGGGTTTTGACAATATCAATATGGATTTGATCTTGGGACTGCCGGAGGAGAATGCGGAGGATGTGCGGCGCACGGTGGAGTGGGTGGAGCAGCTTGCGCCCGACAGTCTGACGGTTCACTCTCTGGCGATCAAGCGGGCGTCCAAGCTGAATCAGTGGATTCAGGAAAATGGAATCTCCATGCTCCGCAATACGGACGAGACCATGAAGATTGCGGCGGAAGGCGCGGCGCGTCTTGGCATGAAGCCGTATTATTTGTATCGGCAGAAAAATATGTCCGGCAACTTGGAGAATGTGGGTTACGCCAGAGAAGGCAAATATGGACTGTACAATATCCTGATCATGGAGGAGGTGCAGACCATCGTGGCGCTTGGCGCGGGAGCCGTCACCAAGCGGGTGTACGGGGACGGGCGCATGGAGCGGTGCGAGAATGTGAAGGAAGTGGCGGGGTATATCGAGAGAATCGTGGAAATGATAGAGAGAAAGCGTGTGTTGCTGAATGATTAATAGTTCAAAATTTGGACTAAATTGTTGAGTATGATGTGGAGTTTCAGACATAAAAATTTCATAAAGAATTTGTTGCAATAACCGCCATAAGATAATAAAATGTAGATAGGAAAGTATGTGTGAATAAAGAAAAAACCACATATACTAACAAAGGAGGTGTTTCTTATGGCAACTTCAAGCATCACAAAAAATTTTG
>JAMPHU010000003.1:0-43885 GCA_023663225.1 Candidatus Gastranaerophilales bacterium | reverse complement strand
ATATTAACCCGTCTGCCGGTAATCTATAGTCCGGCAGATTGGGAAACTTTTAATTAATGTACTTGTCCTCTAAGTTACCAATATTTTCAATTTGTGCCATTTCTGTAATACGATTACATTCTTCCTTTTCACTATCAGTTACTTTGAAATTTCCACGAGCATTGAACCTTACCCCCCACTCAACATATGGATCATCTCCATAAGCAGACAAAGGCTTCGTAAATCTTGCACAAAACTGTTTTAAGTCATCTATAGTCATACTTTCAAACATTAACTTACAATTCAGAGCCAATCTATTCCCCATTGTTGAGCCAAAAACTGAAAACACCTTTTTAACAAGTTCGTTTGCATATACCTGCAAATTAATAATATTTTTGTATATAGTTGTACCTTCTTGATAATTATAATTAAAGTCAATACGGTCTGGTAAGAAAACAATCGTCCATGTTTTATCTGGTGAGAGAACTTGCATTCTACTATCCACTATCATTTTACCTGTTTTTAAGTCAACCGAAGCAATGTCTGCCGACCCAGGGATAAAACCATCATCTTTTAACACTGTTAATAGCTTAATAACTATTTCTGTCTCAAGTCTAACATTAATAAATGATCCAAAAAGACTCATTTGAAAATTAAGAACTTTATCCATTATATTCCGCCTTTCCTACAGATACTCTAAAAGATGTTTCCTATACACAAATATTATAGTCATAAACTTAGCAGAAAGCAACTAATTTTTCACACGAGATTATCAGATGAGATTTCCATGCGGTATCTCCCCCAGTTCTCTCCGGCATAGGAGAAAACGTCCTTCTCATATTCCTTCTCTACAAAACCGACTTTTTCATAGCACTTCCTGGCGCCGCTGTTCACATCAAACACATTGATCCGCACCGATGTTACACCTGTGACTTCAAAGGCATATGTCAGCGCCAACTTTAGCATCTGCGCCCCATATCCCCGCCCCCTGATCTGATCATCCAACACCACAAATTTCAAAAATCCGGAGTTATCCTCTGTATTGACGGAATATATAAAAAAGCCGATCGGTGTCCCATTATCCTCTGTGGCTACAAAAGCGCAGCCGCCCCATTCCTCTGCATCCTTCTCCAAAAAGGCGCACAAAGCCTCCTCCGTCAGAGGATAAACAACCAAAGCGGCGCACCACAGTGAATGGATTCGTCTATCCTGCAGCCATCGCTCTACATATCTGTAATCCTTTGCACTGATATAAGGTCTCAGTCTCATCCGCAGCATACCTCCCTACTTTTTGTATTGGGACATTTCCAAGCGCAACTTTTCCAGTTCTCGCTCTTGCTCCTCGAGAAGAGCTGCCTGTTGTTTTATGAAGGCCTCTTGCTCTGATAATTGCTCTTTTTGCTGCCCGATTGTCTCCTCTTGCTCCGCCAATAGTTTCTGTATCTTGTTCTGTCTGCGGTAATACTCTTCCCGCGCCTCACATTGCATCCGAATCTGCTCTTCCTGACTGAGGCGATATATGGTCTCGGACGCATCCCTGATATACTCATTTTGTCGTGCCAACATTTTGATCTCCTCCCATGTGGTCGCTTTGAAGAGGGCGGCCCATTGATCAATATGGTATCTCTTGTCCTCTTCCGTCGCCAATTCTATCTGCTTTAAGTTTACCACATGTAAACGCAGTTTGTCACTATATATCGTGTTTTTTTCGCTACGAAGTTGATAAATCGCATAGAACTCTGGATTCTCGGAAAAGAGAGTGAAATCCAAAAACCGGAGTGAAAACATGATCGCTCCACTCCGGTTTTACTACGCTCACATAGCATCTGAGGCTGCCAAAATACCCTCTGCCTGAATTGTTGCCGCCTGAATCCCTTCCGTTTGAATACCTTCTGTCTGGATATTCTCGCTTAATCGCTTCTCCCGTTCTTGTTTTACCTCTTTCTCTTCTGCTTTTTCCTCTTTTACTTCTTCGCTTACCTCTTTCTCTTTTGCTTCTTCCTCTTTTACCTGTTCTTCTTTTGCCTTTTCCTCCTTTACTTCTTCCTGATCTTCCTTCTGTTCTTCTCTGCTTTGACGGATCCTATCCAAACTATGGCGTTCATGGAGCAATTTCTGCGCTTCCTCTGCGATCTCTCCGGATCCCTCCACGAGATGATTGTTTACTGTCTGATTGACAGTGGAATCCGCTGCTGTCAACATCATGCTCTGCTTGGCTGCCAACAGGCCTCCCAACGGATTATTCTTTATATGCACCAACTTTTCTATAGTCGCATCATGCAGGATCAGTTGTCCCTCTTTCCGGATATCTTCCACATCCTTATCGCTTTTTCCTATCCCTCTGCGATAAGCGCTCATCTCTTTCGCTATTTCTTCGTCTGTGTAATTTTCCTCATCAAAAGAGTCCTTAACGCGCTCAGCTCCCGCGATGACATTCTGCGTGATCTGATCCGCCATCCTGATGAACCGATGTCCTGCCTGCTTTTCATTGGCATAGCCATCCATCACGAGCGATTCCCGTTTCAGCGAAGACGTCACAAACTGAGTCGCAGAACCTTTGATAAACTTGTTTATGGGCATACCAAAATCAGGCGCACTGTCGTCATTCTCAACACGAGCCTTACCGTTTTCCCGCTCTTCTTCCGCTTTTTCCGCCTCTTCCATAGTCCTGAGCAGCATCACCAGGTCTCTGTTGTTTTCCTCTATCCCTTCCTGGTATCCGGCAGCCTGCATGGCCCACTCCCGCGCTTCCTTCAGACGTCTCTCCGTCTCTTCCGCCTGGCGATCCCTCTGGCTGTTCATGACATTGATCAAATCCTGCGTTCTCTGATCCAGGTTGTCGCTATTTAAAGCGGCACGGTTCGCTTCCTTGATTTCCTCCTCAATGTCCCTCAGTTCCGCATGATACCCCTGTCTGATATCTTCCTGCAATTCATCCTGATCCTGCTGGCGGAAGAGTTTCCTCTGTGTGCTGATGCTCTGAGCGCTCTGCGCGTTCTCCCCTGCGTGAGACGACTGCTGCCTGATGAGGTCTCTCCCCTCCTTCGAGATCGAAACCTTGTAGCGGGGAGAGAACATACTGCCCGCAGATTGCGCCTGATACTGGTTTCTCTGCGTGTTCTGCTGTACCGCCATATTCGCGGCGTTCATTGTGATTGCTCTGATCTTCATATCAAAATACCTCCATCCGTTGAGTTTGTATCGCAATTCCATTTGCTTAGTATCTAATATATTATTGATATCGGTCAGTCAGCTCGATTTTTGAATCCCTTTTTCTTTATTCAATCGATTTGCACAAGCGGTCTTTTTGAACATAAGTAATTCCAATCATTCTCCTTGTACCCCCACATAGGATATAAACTTTTCAAAAACGATACTCCTTCTCGCGCTGTCGGCGCATCCTTTCGTTAAAGCCATCTATATTACTCAAATTCTCCATCGCGTTTCGGGCAATTCGACCGCGCTCTCCTTTGTATCTCCCAATACATTTCCGCCTTTGCCCTCCGCTACGCTGCGCAATATCTGCATACAAAGTTCTGACATATACCGAATATTACCCGCTATATTTGTTGTATAGAGATTTACATTCATAAACCCCTCCTTTTCAAGAGCATAGCCTAATCTTTTCATTTTTTCAACAGATTTGGCACAAGCGGTCTTTTTTTGGCACAAGTGATTCTATGGTGTCGATTAGATTATACAATACAAATCATCAAACAAAAACAGCCATTGCAGAAAATGGTGGTAAAATGCAGAAATCGGCGGTCTGCCAATCATTCTAGCAGCCGCAACACACTGTCTCTGTCTTCTGCGATATCTCGAAAAGCAATTTCTTCCGCTGCCACCTTGTCATACGTCTCCCACAATTCCTGCTGGTTTGTAGATATCTCTGACAGGGTTGTTACATCATACAGTTGTTTCATGATTTCCAGCTCTTTCCCTATCCCTATCGGGATTCCTATTGTGTGGGGTGCAAATGCCGTCATTTTATCTCCTAAGATACAGTCTGCGCTTGGCATTATTATCTTTGACGGCTCCCCTATAGTGAGCAGGATGTCATTCTGTATCTTCCGCTCCACCAGGGTAGTATATGGGTTTTCCATAAATACTATGTCCAGCAAAATATAAAAAACCCCTTTCCGTAATGTCAATATCCGTGGACAATCTCAGCGGATGCTCGGTGAGCAGGAGAAGGCTGGTTCCACCCTTAAAAACAAACTTCATCCCCACCTGCACCAGTGCCTCCAACAGTCCAAAAGCATACATGACCCTTTCTAGCAGCCCTGGATCTTTCTTATACCATTTCTGTAACCCCCTGATGTACTCCAGTGTAAATATCTCCTTTGAAAGCATGTCTTCCCTCCTGATTGTATTTTAATTCCACGTTTGTTTTTTCCCTCAAGAATGTCTTTATCTCTGTTTCCAGATGCCTCCGCCTTGCATACCGAAACATTTTCGTCTCATCAATGCTGTACCTTGAAAACGTATCCTCATAAATTCCCTTGTACTCGCTTCTACTGACCAGCCTACCCGTCAGCTTTTTTGAAAACAGGTCCACAAGCAGCTTCTCCAAAGGAGCGGAATGTCCTGTAACAGGTTTGGGTGCTTCTGAAACCAGCTTCTGGACCACTACCGTATCATCATTTCTCCGCTGCCTGTAATACATATCCTTATCCGGACAAAATAACACATCCGGAAATCTTTCATGCAGCATTTCAAATACCGGAGCCTCACACATATTTTCCACTTCCACAAATATCGTGTTTTTTCCAAATAAATGGTTCACAAATTCATTCATCTGATACATTTCCCACATCTGGAACTGAGCAAGCGGAAATTCCTGGCTGACTGCCTGCTCAATTTCCAGATATGCTTCGAGGTGGTCATAATGGTATTTCTTTTTTTTACCTTCCTCTGTAACACGGACATATACTCCCCGCCCAATACTAGCAATCTTCTGCTCCCTCTTTAGTTCTGATAGCAGCCAAGAAACAGAACTTTCTGAATAATCGGCATTTGCTTCCCTTACCATACTGCTGAACTGTTGCTTTGTAAAACTTTCATTTGTAGGCAGGTATTCAATAACATCTTTCATATCCATAGTATCACCTCATTATATTTTCGGCACTTTTTATATTTATTGCCGAAGTTGTAATATAAGTATATGTAACAAATAAAAATAAGTCAATATTAGAACTTCGGCAATTTAAAGATATCTCTCATTTGCGGTACTTCGACATAAAAAACAAGATAAAAGGCCATGACATATGCTGCCATAGCCTTTTGCAAATTGTAGAAATTCTTCATCTTTCTGTTTGAATACCTTCTGTCGGAATCTCTTCTGCCTGGGTATTCTCGCTCAATCCCTTCTCCTGTTCTTCTTTTACTTTTTCCTCTTTTGCCTCTTCCTCCTGCTCTTCTTTCATTTCATCTCTGTTTTGCTGAAGCCTATCCAAACTGTTGCGCTCGTCGATCAATTTCTGCGCTTCCTCAGCAAGACCCTGAGACGCTTTGTCGATATGTTCATCCGCCATCCCGCTGACTGCGGCATCTGCTGCGGACATGATGATGCTGTTTTTCGTTCGCAACATACCGCCCAAAGGATTATCCGCTATATGCTCTATCTTCATTTCTCTCGCATCGCGTAGAATCTGTAAGCCATACTTCCGATTGTATTCCACATCGTCATAATTCACGCCCATATTTTTCCGATAGATCTCCATCAAGCGGTCTATCTCATCATCGCTGAAAGTCTCATCGTCAAGAGCCGCCATGATATTTTGACCCTCTTCAATAACGCCTCGGGTAATGGAATCCGCCATGTCCAAAAGTTGATGCCCTTCGTTCCCGTGTCTGGCAAGCTTCTCCTGCACATCCCATTCACGATTGACGGAAGAGATCATTAGCTGAGATGCCGAACCTTGGATCATATCGCTCGCGGATCCGTCTGCGTCGGACGCGGCGACTCCGTTATTCTCAACGTCAATCTCACCGCTCTCCCGCTCTTCCTCCGATTTTTCTGCCTCTTCCATGGTCTTGAGCAGCGTCACCAAATCTCTGTTATTTTCATCTACTTCTTCCTGATATCCGGCCGCCTGCATGGCCAACTGCTGTGCTTCTTTCGCCCGCCTTTCCTCTTCCGCCGCCTGGAGCTCCTTCTGGTTTCTCATAGCTCTGAGCACCTGCTGCTTTTTCTCGATGGTGATATCTTTCTCCTCTTCCATGTCAGTGGTACGGTTCAAAGAGCTGATCTCACCTTCAATATTCTTTAATTCCGCACGGTATCCCTGCCGGATGCTTTTCTGCCGCTCGTCCTCCTCCTGCTGACGAATCAACTTCTTTTCCGCCCTGACACTATGGGAAGCTTCCTCTGAGTGAGACGACTGCTGCCTGCTGAGGTCTCTCCCCTCCTTCGAGATCGAGACCTTGTAGCGGGGAGAGAACATATTGTTCACTGTTTGATCCTGCTGTCGGCTTCTCTGATTGTTTTGTTGCACCGCCATATTCGCGGCATTCATTGTGATTGCTCTGATCTTCATATGAAAATACCTCCATCCGTTGATTTTATATCGCAATTCCATTTGCTCGGTATCTACTATATTGTTTATATCGGCTAACATATACCATTTCTTGACAATATACATTACATCATTGGTTTCCCTCTGTCAGGAGCATAGCTAAATCTTTTCTTTTTTTCAATCACTTTGGCACAAGCGGTCATATTTTGGCACAAGCGGTTCTATGATATATATAGATTGACGCTTGTCACAAACTCTTTCTCCTGCATCTCACACTGATAGTTGCCATTGTACTTTTGGACGATATCTTTCACGTTGGACAGTCCATAACCATGAAATTCTTTATCCCGCTTCGTCGTGGCCAATTTCGACTCATCTTTTCTAATTTCTCCATTGTAAGAATTACTGATCATAATGCACAGATACTCCTTCCGGTTTTCCATCCGAATTTCAATTCGTTTCTCCTGCGTTTTTTCGGCGGCCTCTATGGCATTATCCAACAAATTGGACAACAGGATCGCCATATCCATTTCTTCAATTTTGCCGATTCTGCCTTGCACCTTTGCATCTACAGCAATCCCCTTATTCTTAGCCGTTTCCATACATGTGTTGATAACCGTGTCTACCAACATATTTTCCGTAAAAACGATCTGCGTCTCCGCCAGCTTGACATTTAAGATTTCTTCCAGATAGGCGCCCGCTTCGTCCACTTTCTGTTCCTCAAGCCTGATTCTGACTTTTAACAGCTCATTCTTCATATCATGGCGAATCTTCATGGTCTGTCTATGTAAATCTATCGCCGCATTGACATCTTTCATGCGGCTCTCATATGCAGCGTTTTTCAGTTTTTCCTTTACCAAATCCGCATTGTTGTTGACCAACTTCACGCACATGACATAGACAACGATATTCGAGATCAGCGACGCAACCGTGACTACAAGCACTTCGCTCTGTATGTAGTCGCCGTATGCTGCGGCATAATATATGTCCAGCAGAAACTCCCCCGCTATTTCTGTAGTCCACACCATGGCATCCAAACCCAAAAACAATTTGTTATCAACGGAAACCTTCTCACGCTTTTTGCTCCGTATCAACAGCTCATAGAATATCCATTCAGAAGTCTTGACAAACAGAACCATAACCACACGGGCCGCACCAAAGACCATATATCCATCTGCATCATAGACCATCCACTCATGGAAGAAATTATATAACAGAAGTATCGTCGTTTTTACGAATATATTTCGCAATCCATGCAAAAAAAGCTTTTCTCCCACGCTTCCCTTGAGCAGACATATAATTGCTGCAATACACACAAAATCAAGAAAATAATCTCCATAGACGCTGAAAAAGGAGATTTGATTTACAATGCTGACTGCCACAAAATGTGAAATGACCAACACAGCAGCGACAAGCCATTTGTTATATTTTTCTTTACACCCCAAATACCGCATGTAGAATTGCGCTATGATCACCGACTCCAGTAAATTTGCAAATACTTCAAATGCAGCCCCCATCTTCTCACCCCTTGTTCAAATATGCAAAAAACACCTCTTGCGCTTCATTTTTACTGCGTCTGCTCACGGGTATCTTTCTGCCGTCATCCAAAATAATCTGATCGGTTTCTATCTTCTTGATATAAAGACAGTTTACCAGATATCCCTTATACGGTTTGACAAAATGCGCCTTTTGTACCTTCTCCGCCAACTCCTCTATACTGCTCCGCAAAATATACTTTCCGTCAACGCAATAGAGGATCATTTCATGTCCAAATTTCTCAGCATAGATGATATCGCTCTCCGCTTTATAGATCACGCCGATCTTGGTCTTTAACGGGAATACCTTATTTTTGTTAATCCACTTCTTTATAAAACGTTCCATGGTTTCTTCAAAGTCTTTTTCCAGATATGTTTTTCTGATAAAACCATAGATGTCGTATTGAAACGCGGTGTATACGGCCTGGTCATGGATTGTTATAAATACAATATCCGCCCCGCCGCCAAATTTTTCACGAAGCCGTCCTGCCAGAGTCATCCCGTCCATCTCCGGCATTTCCACATCCAGCAAATAGAGATCGTATTGCATCTCACATGCCAAAAGCTGCGCTGCACTGGAGAAGAAATCCGCTTTTGCGTTTACTTCCTTCCCTTCCATATATTTTTGAACAATCCCTTCTAATCGATCCAAAAATTCCTGATCGTCATCTATGATTGCTATATTGATCACGCCTGCCATCCTCCTGTGATCTCGCCCTTCTCAAACAGATTGATCTTATCCGTCCTTATTACATCCGTTCACTGACATATATACTGACACGGTTCTGGATAATATCCGCTGCCGTGGCAGCATCCTTATCATTCTCAAAATAGGATTCTGCCTCCTCCAGGATAATATTTATTATGCCGGTGTCATTGCCAGTGCTGCGGTGCGTGTTCTCAATAATACTGCGGTATATTTCCGCATCATGCTCCGTGATACAGGATAATCCTACGGTATCCTCTTCTTCTGCTATGACCTCATATCGGACTTTCTCCTGCTCTATGCCATCTATCGTTTCATACTCTATCGTCAGCAGCTCTTGTATTCTCTCCTCAGATGCAGATCGCAGAAGCGGGATGCCTGCCGCCTCCCTCTGCATGTCCTCCGTAAGATAATATTTGATGAACTCCCACGCGGCTTCCTGATTATCGCTGTTTTTACATATGGAAAAGCACTCTCCCTCAGGCCTTGCCACACCTCCGCCCATAGCTTTTTCTCCATCTGCCACCGGAAACCCCGGCCAAAGCAAATCCTCTCCAAAGCTAATCCTATGACTCGCCACATACCAGGGAGTGCTTAAATTAGTGGGTTCCCAAAAAACTTTTCCGCTGCGCAGGGTTTCATAATAAGAATAATCTTCTCCAAACATCGATTGGGCCGAAAAAGTATTGCAAAATTCCAGTAATTCTATGAACTCCGGCGTATCAAAATAACATTCTCCGCTTCCCCAGTCTATATAATTCCCAATACACCCTTCACACATATAAAGGAATGTGGTTGACTTCGTGTGATTAGAAGTGAGCCACTCCGCATGAGGACTATTTTCAAAGGCCTCTATCATTTCCCCGATCTCCCAGCTTTCCGTGACACCTCGGCCGGTTCCCAGCTCTTCCGCTTTTCCACACACGGTCGATATTGTAAAGGAAACGGGAAGCGTATACAAACCGCCGTTAATTTCAAATGCCTGCAAAATATTCTCATAGTAATCTTCTCTGTGGAAATCCGAATCCTCATTCATATAGTCATATAGATTTTCCATCAACTTTTCTGATGCCATAGTCGGAGAATATAAGTAATAGTCCCATATCACCAAATCGGGGCCTTTGCCGGATAAAATCTCAAGCGTGAGCTGTGTCTCCAGATTCTCAGCCGCATCCGCACCTGCCCAATGCTCCCCGTAACTCTTTATCTCAACAAAGTAAGAGGTACTATTTTCATTAAAGGTTTTGATCCGATCTAGCGTTTCACGGCTCGCATATGTGACTACCACCGTCAACACTTGACGCCCCAAGGGGTAATAGGCAGGATTATCCGTAATACGAGGCTGCCCATCCTCACCATCGATGACGCCTACCGCCGGTTCTTCTGCAACACTGTTCTGTCCATCCCCACTATTGATGGAAGTGCTGGAATCCTTTGTCCCACAACCTGCCAGGAGGAGACAAAGCAAATGAAAGACTATGAGATAACGCAAACTTCTTTTTGCAGCTTTTTTCATACCTATGTCCTTTTATTTCCAAATACTCTCCGCCTGAATGGTTTCTGTTTGCGTATCGTCTGCCTGGATACTCCCGCTCAATCCTTTCTCCTGTTCCTCTTTTGCCTCTTCCTCCTGCTCTTCTTTCACTTCTTCTCTGTTTTGCTGGATCCTGTCTAAACTGTTGCGCTCGTCGATCAATTTCTGCGCTTCTTTCGCAAGATCTCTGCTCCCCTCGCTAAGGCGATTATCCGCCGCCTCATTGACCGCGGTATCCGCTGCAATCCACATCATACTTCGCTCCGTTGCCGACAAGCCTCCCAGAGGGTTATTCTTTAGATGCACCTTCTTTTCTATGGTCGCATCATGCATGATCAGTTGCCCCTCTTCTCTGGCATCTTCCACATCTTTATAATTGATCTCCATACTGTTGCGATAAACGTTCATCGACTCTACTATCTCAGCGTCTGCGTAATTGTCCTCCTCAAGAGAAGCATTGATGTTTTTACCTTCCGCAATGACATTCTGCGTGATCTGATCCGCCGTTTTGATAAGCTGCTGTCCTTCCTTCATTCGATCAGCGTAACCATCCATCACGCGGGATTCCCGCTCAAGAGAGGACGTCGCAAGCTGCACTGCGGAATCTTTGATCAAACTGCTCTCAGAAATGTCTGTGTCTGGCAAGACACCGCCTTTATGCTCCACACTGATCTCACCGCTTTCCCGCTCTTCCTCCGCTTTTTCCGCCTCTTCCATGGTCTTGAGCAGCATCACCAAATCTCTGTTATTCTCATCTACCTCTTCCTGATAGCCGGCAGCTTGCATGGCCAGCTCCTGCGCTTCCTTCAAACGTCTCTCATTCTCTTCCGCCTGAATATCTCTCTGACTGTCCATAACATCGATCACATCTTGCGTTCTTTTGTTCAAGGTATCTTGATCCAAAACAGAACGATTCAACGCGCTGATTTCATCTTCAATACTTTTCAATTCCTCACGATACCCCTGTCTGATATCTTTCTGCAATTCATCCTGATCCTGCTGGCGGAGCAGTTTCTTTTCTTCTCTAAGGCTAGGGGTATTTTCCACTGTGCGTGATGAATACTGTCTGCTGAGTTCTCTCCCTTCCTTCGAGATCGTGACCTTGTACCGAGGAGAGAACATATTGTTCCCTGTCTGACCCTGCTGCCGACCTCTCTGATTGTTTTGCTGCACCGTCATATTCGCGGCGTCCATTGTGATTGCTCTGATCTTCATATCAAAATACCTCCATCCGTTGATTCTGTATCGCAATTCCATTTGCTCGTGTCTACTATATTGCTTATATCGGCTAACATACACCATCTCTTGACAATATACATTACATCATTTTCCCTCTGTCAGGAGCATATCTTAATCTTTTCTTTTTTTCAATCATTTTGGCACAAGTGGTCTTTTTTTTGTCACAAGTGGTTCTATGGTATTGATTGGATTATACAATACATATCTTCAAACATAAATAGCCATTGCAGAAAACGGTGGTAAAATGCAGAAATCGGCGGTCTGCTGATCATCGCAGCATCCGCCGAATATATCGTATATCAGAGAGCGGGCATAGCCCTTGGTTTATAGCCCGCGAAAATCCAAAACAACGCTATGCGTAAAATACCCGTCATGGCAGCTCCAGATATTTTCACCACCATATTTACTCACAACATTTTGTATATTTACCAGACCGATGCCATGAACAGCTTCCTCTTTTTTAGAAGTCACTAATGTATCTCCCTGATACTTCAACGGTTCCGCAACCGGATTTCTGACGGAAATCACCACTTTCCCATTTTCATCTACGAACCGCATTTTGATCACCTTAGAACCCGTCGCTATTTTTTCACACGCTTCTATGGCATTGTCTAAAAGATTAGAAAGCAAAGTGACCAAATCCGTATCTGCCATTCGCACATTCTCCAAATTGTTGACAACAAACAAAATCGGGATCCCCTTCTTTTTGGCATATTTGATCTTTTGGTTGAGAACACTGTTTATCACAGCATGGTTCGTATTGATATAATCTATTTCCTCGATCCAATTATGGTTGATTTTCTCTATGTAGGCTTCCGCTTCCCGATAATTTTTCGTTTTCAGCAACCCATGCAGACAATTCATGGAATTTTTAAACTCATGTGCCTTTTTTCGCTGTTCCTCATAAACACTTTCGATCTGCCGGTGCATATTTAACTGGTTCCGGATTCTTTCCTGTGAAACGAGCATTTCCTGAATCTCTTTTTCCTGCGCTACCACATCCCGAATCATATAAAACACGAGATAATTAGAAAATATCAGCGCAAAAGAAACGATAAGCAAGGCATATCCTGAACCTCCCTCAACCGCAAAGGCCGTCATGCAGATCACGGTAATCATCGGAAAGAAAAGAAAATGAAGCCACTCTTTATTTGTTATCAGATTAAGACTGCCTTTGGGTTTGAGTGTTTTACTGAAAAGAATAATCAGCAAAAATAAGACAGCCTTGGACAATAGCGCAACAACTATCGTAACCGGAAACACAAGGATCATAATTCTGTCAATACAAACCAGTAAGCCATAATATCCTATGGAAAGGAAAATGATCTGCAGCCAATTCCCCTTATACTGCAAATATGTCACTACACTGATCACGATAATAGTGGCCAACGCTTTCCATATATAGCTATGAAAGGAAAAAAGCGCAATCGCCATAAAACCAGCCAACAGCATACCAAAATACAGGAGCGACTTCCATTTACCGCTATCATCCTTCTTTTGCAAGAAAACATCACAAAAAATTTTACAACTTAATGCTTCGATCAAAGTCAACATACACGCCTGTACAAAATAGATCATAGCAATTCACCCATCATTTCATAATATCTTTCTCGAACCTCTTTAAACTTTTCTTTGGGAACCGGCAATATCTTTTCATTTTTCAAATAAACCTTATAATTTGCAATTTTATCAATATACTTGGTATTTACAAGAAAGCTTTTGTGTATCCGCAAAAAGCTATAAGAACACAATTCCGACTCCATATGATCCAATTTCCCGTAAAGGCTGTATTGAGGCGACTTCTGCCCTGAAATATAAAAATATAATTTGTGCAGTTCGCTTTCTATCAACCAGATACTATCAACAGCGATTTCTCTTTTTCCTTCCACAAAATCATACTTTACTTTGTGTGCCTGCAGATCCAATTTTCTGATAATAGCGTCTATACATTCCGGCATTACCTCGTCCAACACATCCTTGAGCACAAAGCGCATTGCCTCCACCTTATAACCCTCTATGGCATAATCCATAAAGCTGGTGATAAATACAAGAATAATATCCTTCCCGCTCTCTCTTATTTTTTGAGCAATCTCTAAACCGTTATCTTCCGGCATGTTGATGTCCAAAAAAATAGCTCCATACTCCACAGTTCTGCTGCTTTCCAACAAGTCCTTCCCTGACAAAAAAGGGGTGATCTCATAAGCGCTGAGTCCATGCTGATCTATTCCGTTTTTGATGGAATGAACGATTCTATTCAGAAAAAGTTCTTCATCGTCACATACTGCAATTCTAAGCATGTTGTTACTCCCTCCAAACACACAATCCAATCCTTTCAAAAACTCTTTCACTTTTATGCATGATTCAACATCTGCTTTATCCTGTGATATTCCTCGGGAGTCTTCCCTGCTATCTCACAAGCTTTCTCCAAGGAACAGGGCAGTTTTTGCATGAAATTGTCTATCGTTAAAACAATTCCTTGCAAGATTCCCTGTGTAATCCCTTGTTCAATTCCTTGTTCAATTCCCCGTTTCATCCCTTCCGAAATTCCCTCCGCGATCCCTTCCTCTTTCCAGTCGCGTTTTAGTTCCTCCATCGCTTTGCACATACTGTATCCTTCCTCCTCTTTATATTCTGCCAATCGATCCAACATCTCCGTATTGTCCGTCATAACGGCCATTGTTTCCACCGTATCTCTCTCCAGATGGGAAAACTCCTCTCTGTTCCACAGCGCAGACAAGGCGTTCTTATCCTCCCGCAACGGCAATACCATCAACAACTGCTTGAGCTCCGTCTGAAAATTTTCCAGACCTTTGGCCTCGTTGGCACAAAACAGACGCATCCCATAGTCCTGAAAACATCCCTGCCATACGCCCCTCCTGTCCTCATACCGCATCATATCCTTCAGGCTCCGCGGACCGTCCCAGCTTTCTGTCCCGTGGTAAAAACATATGGTATACACAGGATGCAGCAGATCGCCTTTTTCCAGCCGTTCCGCCCAATGACTTGCGGACATCCCCTCCGCCTTTCTCGCAGCTTGTTTGCTCTTCTGAATCTCTTTGATCTGCCTTCCGTACTCCAGGCAGTCATAGTTCATAATCCGCCAGGGCATACTGTAATCCACATCCTGTTGGTTCTCGATCGCAGTCACCACAAAGCTTTCTCCGGTCTTTAAACGCTTTTTGATATCGCGGAAACTGTTTGTCATAGCGGGAAGACGTTTCCCCTTCTTCCCTTTGGGTGCAATCCCCCTGTTATCCACATACCGTTCCGAGTCCGGCTCCAGCATATCCGCCCTGAGCACCCGTTCTCCCTGAAACAGTACCGCATTAAAAAGATCCGCAAATCTGTCGTTATCTGACAGATACATGTACAAAGCATCATCGTATTTTCCCATTTTCCTCCTTCTGCAGAGGGGTCATCCTGCCTCTGCCACTGTTTGATTGTTCTCAAGTGGAATCCGGCATAACAGCCGCGGCAGAATCACCATCAAGAAAAATACACTTAAGATATGTTTAGTATATAACACTGGAAAACTGTTGTCAAGAGATTATTCAGAAAACGTTATTTCGTATATCTCCAAAAATAACCGAAAAACTTCCGTTACCACATACCAGTATTATGTGGTATAATATGACCATACTCTTGGCAGAGAACGGCCGAATGGCCATCCATCAGGCCCCGTCGGGGGTTCTCCCCGATGAGTGATAATATACAGAAAGGTTCCGGTATTTATGAATAGTAACCAGGGCAAGTTCATAAGAATGATAGTGATGTTGGTCTTGATACTTCTGATCGTGGGAGGACTCACAAGGATGAGTAAGAGTGACCCAAATTCCATGACATTGACCCAATATGCCGAGCAGCAGGCGGCCCTGCGGGAATCTGCGAACGGCTCACCGACAGACGCGGACGTCAGCTCAGAGAGCGATTCCCAGACGCCTGAGGATAGCGTTGAATCTTCTGTTGAAGAGGACACCGTTTCGCCGGAAACAGATTCAGAGACAGCGGCCAGCGCCAATCTCTTTGCCTCGAACCTGGTGGGCGCCAATCTGAATCAAGAGATGTCTGAAAGCCAAGGCATCGTCTACACAGAGGGTTTCTATTATGCCCCACTCTCAGATCATCTGAAACGCTATATTACCGGTGTCTCCTACCCCGACGACCAGGAAGAGACGCTGGCCGTCACGTATGACGATCTGCGCTATGTGCATATCTGGCACTATAATTTTGACGGCGAACCAGCGGAGGGAGAGTTGATCTGCAATCAGGCGATCGCCCAGGATTTGGTGGAAATTTTTTATGAGCTTTATTACTATCAATATCAGATCGAAAAAGTCCTGCTGATCGACGAGTATGACGGAGACGATACGGCCTCTATGGAGGACAACAATACCTCCTGCTTTAACTACCGCCTGGTGGAGGGCAGCACTTCCCTCTCCCGCCATGCGCTTGGGCTTGCGCTGGATATCAACCCTTACTACAACCCTTACGTCACCTATGACAGCGACGGTAACGAGCAGATCTCTCCTGCATCCGCCTCCGCATATGCAGACAGGGCGGGCAGCTTTCCGTACAAGATCGATGAAAGCGACTTGTGTTACCGCCTCTTTACGGAACACGGCTTCATCTGGGGCGGCAACTGGAATTCTGTCAAAGATTATCAGCACTTTCAAAAATCAGACAATTAGCATATAAACAACGGGCAGCACGCTCCGCGAACTGCCTTTATGTTAAAAAAGGCTGTGCATGATAGCTATACTCACTAACATGCGACAGCCTCTTTTTATCTCTCTGTTTCCATCTCTTTTATACTAACTCCAGAATCACTTCCATTGCGGCGTCACCCTTGCGCTGGCCAATCTTGACGATTCTGGTGTAACCGCCGTTGCGGTTGGCATACTTGGGACCATACTCGTCAAACAGCTTTGCGACCAGATCCACCTTTTTCTTGTCCTTCCTCTTGTTGGAAGTAACGGTGTTGCCCTCGGCATCTGTGACGGTAGAGTCGATCACAGGATACAGAACCTTCATCATCTGATGTCTTGCATGCAGTCTGGAAGGCATATCCTTCTTGATCTCTTTCTCCACTTCCTCGTACACACATACGGTCACACCGTTCTCGATTCTGAGAATCTTGCCGTTCTCATCGCGATGCTTCTCGGAGAGCACCTTTTTGGTATCTCTGTCAACGATCTGCTTTACTCTCTTGCCATCCTTGTCCTTCACAGGTACTTTGGTGGTAACCTTGACGGTCTCGTAATTGTCTCTCTCCTTAACGGCAAGTGCGATCAGGCCATCTGCAATCTTCCGAACTTCCTTGGCTCTCGCCTCGGTCGTGGTGATTCTGCCGTACTGCAACAGTGCAGTCACCTGATTTCTCAGTAACGCTTTCCTCTGAGAAGAGGTCTTGCCAAGCTTTCTATACTTTGCCATTTCTATCTATCCTTTCTCCATTCATGGTACATCCGGCCACGCGCTTTGGACTTACTTACCGAATGTCGCAGGCAGCTTTTTGCCGCCGTTTTCAGTTCCATTTAGAGAGGAACCACACACGCGCTCCTTGGACTTACCGCATGTGGATATCCTTGCGCTCACTCCTCGCTGGGGTTGAGCTGTAATCCTAACTCTTTCAGCTTTGCCAGCACTTCCTCCAGAGATTTCCGCCCCAGATTCCGCACTTTCATCATATCCTCGGAGGTCTTATTGGTCAGCTCCTCCACGGTGTTGATGCCGGCTCTCTTCAAACAGTTGTAAGAACGAACGGACAACTCCAACTCATCAATGCTCATCTCAAGCACTTTCTCCTTCTCGTCGTCCTCCTTCTCCACCATGACCTCAGCGGTCTTGGCATTCTCGGACAAGTCAATGAAGAGATTCAAATGCTCGCTGAGCACCTTCGCCGCCAGGCTGACCGCCTCATTGGGAACCAAAGTGCCGTTGGTATATACATCCAACGTCAGCTTGTCATAATCTGTGCTCTGCCCCACACGAGTATCCTCGACCGTGACATTCACTCTCTCCACGGGAGTGTAAATGGAGTCCACTGCGATCACACCGATCGGCAGATCCTCGTGCTTATTTTTATCAGCGCTCACATAGCCGCGGCCATTGGTGATGGTCAGCTCCATATAAATCTTAGTACCCTTGCCATTGAGTGTGGCGATCACCTGATCCGGATTCAAGATCTCGATATCCTGATCTACCTGAATATCGGAAGCTCTCACAATGCCCTCGCCCTCATACTCGATGTATGCGGTCTTGGCTTCATTGGTCTCACTGTTGTTCTTGATCGCCAGACTTTTTATGTTCATAATGATCTCGGTCACATCTTCTTTTACACCAGGAATAGAGCTAAATTCATGCAAAACACCTTCAATCTTCACCTGGCTTACTGCTGCGCCGGGAAGAGAGGAAAGCATGATTCTTCTCAGAGAGTTGCCCAGAGTGATTCCATAGCCTCTCTCAAGGGGTTTTACAACAAACCTGCCATATTTCTTGTCTTCTGAAATATCCGTAACCTCAATGTTAGGTCTCTCAAAATCAAACACCTCAAATACCCTCCTTTACGAACAATTTTAGTGGCATAGGGCTTACTTGGAGTACAACTCGACAATAAGCATCTCGTCAACAGGAACATCGATCATCTCCCTGGTGGGAAGATTTTTGATGCTGCCCTTGAAGTTCTCAATGTCAGCCTCCATCCATTCGGGTACTAATCTGCCGGCAGTCACTTCAAGGATATCCTTGTATCTCTGCATGGATTTCTTGCTCTCTTTGATCTCGATCACATCGCCAGCCTTTATCAAATAAGAAGGAATATTCACCTGCTTGCCGTTCACCAACACATGCTTGTGTCCGACTACCTGTCTTGCCTCCCTGCGGGTTCTCGCAAATCCCATGCGGAATACCACATTGTCAAGCCGTCTCTCCAACATCACCATCAAATTCTCACCGGTCATGCCCTTCATTCTATCGGCCTTCTCATAATAATTTCTGAAGGGTTTCTCCAGCACGCCATAGATGAACTTTGCTTTCTGCTTTTCTCTCAACTGAAGACCATACTCGCTGACCTTCTTGCCTGCTCTGGCAAAATTCCTGTTGGACTTCTTGTCATATCCCAGATAGGAAGGCTCCAGACCGAGCGATCTGCATCTTTTTAATACGGGTACGCGATTTACTGCCATTTTTTTGTTTCCTTTCTTTACGGTTGTTTACAGTGCCATGCTTCTATGCATCCGCACATCTTACACTTTCTTCCAACTCTCGCATATAGAACCTGTCTACATACACTCTTGAACTCATACGCCACCGGCGCTTATACTCTACGCCTCTTGGGTGGACGGCATCCATTGTGAGGGACGGGAGTCACGTCACGGATACTCACTACCTCCAGTCCTGCAGCGGAAAGCGCTCTGATCGCCGCCTCACGCCCTGAACCGGGGCCTTTTACAAATACGTCAACGGTCTTGAGTCCATGCACCAAAGCCGCCTTTGTAGCTGTCTCTGCCGCTACCTGTGCAGCATACGGAGTAGATTTCCTTGAACCTTTAAAACCGAGACCACCGGCACTTGCCCAACTGAGAGCATTTCCTTCCATATCCGTCAGTGTAACGATCGTGTTATTAAAAGAGGACTGGATATGTGCCTGTCCGCGTTCAACGTTTTTCTTGACGCGCTTCTTTGTTACTTTCTTTGCCACGCTCTTTGCCATTTTAAACTAACCTACTTTCTCATTATTTTACAGTTACTTTTGATCAACATTACTTCTTCTTGTTTGCAACGGTACGCTTAGGACCTTTTCGTGTTCTTGCGTTGTTCTTGGTATTCTGACCGCGAACAGGCAGTCCCTTACGATGACGTATCCCTCGATAGCAGCCGATCTCCTGAAGTCTCTTGATGTTCAGGGCCACTTCTCTTCTCAGTTCACCCTCCACCATAACGCCGAGCTTGTCAATCGCCTCGGTGATCTTCTTCACCTCATCATCGGTGATATCTCTCACTCTGGTATCAGGATTGACTCCTGCCTCTGCCAGGATCTTGTTAGAAGTCGGTCTGCCGATACCATAAATATAAGTCAAACCGATTTCAATTCGTTTTTCTCTGGGTAAATCAACACCTTCGATACGAGCCATTTACGTTTTCCTCCATTTCCTTTTGCTTTCCGTCTCTCGGAATGCATTGCGCGCTGTTTGGTCTGTTGTATGCGCGCTTCCATTACTAATTGATTGGGGCTTTCACCCAACCGGACGTCATCCGATCTTTCCACGGCCGCCTGCCTTATCAAAAGCCTGTGCCATGGTATCAACAAGTAATCTCCCGTAAGCTCTATCCTGATCTATGTTAATCGGCGCGTCTTGAACCTACTTACATTAAGGTAGGAACACTGACACGTCGGTTCAGCCGCACATAAATAACCGGACAAGAACTCACTGACCTGACCTGGTCAGGCGGTGATTATCCCTGTCTCTGTTTGTGTTTCGGATTCTCGCAGATTACTCTGATACGTCCTTTTCTTTTAATGATCTTGCACTTTTCGCAAATTGGTTTTACGGATGATCTAACCTTCATCTTAAACCCTCCTTTCAAAAAAGACCATTTTCTATTGTAACACAGCCTCTCACGATTTGCAAGAGGCTGTCAATCTTTTTTTACTTGTCTCTCCAAATAATACGCCCTTTTGTCAGATCATAGGGTGACAACTCCAACGTCACCTTGTCGCCGGGCAGGATGCGGATAAAATTCTGGCGCAGCTTGCCGCTGATCGTAGCAAGCACACGGTGCCCATTTTCCAATTCCACGCGAAACATGGTATTCGGCAGCTTCTCCACAACGGTTCCTTCGATTTCAATTACATCACTCTTAGACATCTCTCTCCTCCACATAATAGAATGAATTTATAGCGTTCTCTGCAGATATTGCCTGATCTCATACTTGATCTCCGCATCCCGCACGCTCTCGCCGCTTTTCAGCCGATGCAGAAGCCCCGCCTCCACGGTCCGTTTAGCGGCCTGAATATGTTTCTTTCGCTTGCGTTTAGGGTTGGACATCATTCTGCTTTTTCCGTCGCACAGATAGACAAAGTCATCTTCCTCTCCCACGATCACGTAACATTTCCCTTTGTCATGTCCCGCCCCGGAGGTTGCAAAGCTTCCTATCATAAAAAGCCTCCATGCTCAATAAAGTGTTAGAATTTCCGGTTCCTGATCGGTGATCAGAATGGTGTTCTCATAATGCGCCGAGATGGAACCGTCTTTTGTCACCACCGTCCAGTCGTCATCCAGCCATTCCACATCCCAATATCCCATGTTGACCATTGGCTCTATCGCAAGGGTCATACCCGCCTGAAGCTTCATCCCGCGTCTGCGCTGTGCATAATTGGGGATCTGTGGATCCTCATGCAGGCGCGTGCCTATGCCATGCCCTACAAGCGCCCTCACGATACCGTAGCCATAAGGTTTGATGTAAGCATCGATGGCATTGGAGATATCAAACAGATGATTGCCAGCTTTTGCCTGTTTTATTCCCTCAAAAAAGCTCTCTCTGGTCACATCGATCAATTTCTGCGCCTGGGGGCTGATCCGCCCCACCGCGTGGGTTCTGGCGGCATCGGAATGATATCCCTTGTAGATCAGTCCCGCATCGAGACTGACGATATCGCCTTCCTTCAGGATCCTTCTCTTATTGGGGATACCGTGCACCACCTCGTCATTGACGGACACGCAGATACTTGCGGGATAGCCGTTATAGTCCTTGAAATTGGGAACACATCCCAATTTTCGTATCAGGGCATCTCCCTTTAAGTCAATATCTTTCGTCGAAATACCCGGTCTGATATATTCTTCCAGTTCCTTATGTACGATCGCGAGCAGCCTGCAGGACTCCCTCATCAACTCTATCTCTCGTTCCGATTTGATTGTCACTGACATGTTACCGCTTCCTCTTAACTCAGAATCTCGACGATGGCTGCAAAGACATCTTCCATTCCCATTGTTCCGTCCACTGTCTTTAAAACACCTTTATCGGTATAAAAATCGATAAGAGGCTGTGTCTGATCGTGATACACCTTCAAACGGTTGAGCACCGTCTCCGCCTTATCGTCATCCCGCAGCACCAAAGACTGACCGCATTTGTCACAAATTCCCTCTTCCTTGGGAGGAATGTGTTCGATATGATAGGTAGCTCCACAGGAGAGACATGCGCGTCTGCCGGACATTCTCTTTACAATATTCTCATCGGGCACATCCACATCGACCGCGTAGTCGATCGCGTCTCCCAACTCTGCGAGCGCCTTATCCAACACTTCGGCCTGGGGGATCGTCCTCGGGAAACCATCCAGCACATATCCTTTTTCACAATCGGCCTGCGCCACTCTGTCCAGCAGGATCTTTACCGTCAATTCGTCCGGAACCAAAAGGCCCTGATCCATGTATTTCTTGGCTTCCATGCCAAGCTCTGTACCATTCTTGATATTTGCGCGGAATATATCCCCTGTGGATACATGGGGAATCCCGTATTTTTCAGCGATCATTTTTGCCTGTGTACCTTTTCCTGCGCCAGGCGCGCCCAACATTATGATCTTCATATCAATATCCCGCCTTTCTAATATTTGAGCGTATCCAAATGCTGTTCACTTGAATACGCTCTGATTTTACTTAATCGTCCAAAAAACCTTTGTAATTCCGAACAAGCATCTGTGATTCAATCTGTTTTACCGTCTCAAGCACAACGCTCACGATAATGATCAGGCTGGTGCCGCCAAAGGACACCCTCGCGCCGAACACACCGTTGAAGAAATAAGGGATCACGGCGACGATGATCAATCCGATCGCGCCGATGAACACGATATAATTCAAAACCTTATTCAGATAGTCACTGGTCGGCTTGCCCGGTCTGATGCCGGGGATAAAACCACCCTGCTTCTTCATGTTGTCAGCGACCATCAGCGGATTAAAAGTGATCGAAGTATAAAAATATGCAAAAAATATAATGAGCACGATATATACCAATAGTCCGATGGAGTAGATCGGCCGATCGGGATTACACCAGTTATTGGAGTTGAGTCCCATCAGGATCTCATTCCACACGCCGGTTCCGTTATACCCCACAAAGGAGCATATCATAATCGGCATCTGCATGATGGACTGGGCAAAAATAATGGGGATCACACCGGACGTGTTGACCTTCAGGGGAATACTGGAGGTCTGCCCGCCTACCATCTTCCTGCCCTGAACCTTCTTCGCATACTGCACGGGAATCTTACGCGTACCTGCATTCAGAATAATGACCAACACCACCATTGCGATAATCACCGCAAAAATGATGACTGCCGCCAAAATAGCCGTCGCGGGAGCCTTCCCTAACACAAACTGCTGGAACAGGCTGCTCAGATCCTCAGGCAATCTGGAGATAATGTTGATGACCAGCACGATGGAGATACCGTTCCCCACACCGTGCTCTGTGATCTGTTCGCCCACCCACATCAGAAAAGCGCTGCCTGCGGTAAGCGCCGCAATGGATGTGATCACGTGTATCGCCGAAAATTGAATCAGATATCCCTGTCTGCCAAAAGCGATACTCATAGCCGACGCCTGGATCAGCGCAAGCGCTACCGTAACATACCTTGTGATGGCGACAATCTTTTTTCTTCCGTCCTCTCCATCCCTCTGCATTTCCTCAAGCTTGGGAATCGCGATCGTGAGGAGCTGCATAATGATGGAGGACGTGATATAAGGACTGATATTCAACGCCAAAATGGACATATTCACAAACGAGCCGCCCGTAATGGCATCAAAGAAACTAAATGCGCCGCCTGTCTGGGCTGCAAACCATTCCGCAAAAAAATTGCGGTCAACTCCCGGCACGGGCAGTTGCGAACCGATACGGATCGCAACCAGCATTGCCAGAGTGAATAAAAGCTTCTGTCTGATCTCCTTGATTTTGAATGCATTTCTCAGTGTTGTGAGCATTACATCACCTCAGCAGTTCCACCAAGTGACTCAATTTTCTCCTTTGCGGATGCGCTGTATGCATCCACCTTGACATTGAGCTTTTTGGTAAGTTCTCCATTTCCGAGTATCTTTACTCCGTCTCTGGGATTCTTAATAACGCCTGCTTCCATCAATGCTGCGACATCCACAGTCGCACCATCCTCAAATCTCTCCAGAGCACTGACGTTGATCGCAACGATGTCCTTGGAATTTCTGTTCGTGAAGCCTCTCTTGGGGATTCGTCTGTACAAAGGCATCTGTCCGCCTTCAAAACCGATCCTGGGCGCGCCGGAACGAGCTTTCTGTCCTTTATGTCCCTTGCCGGCGGTCTTGCCGTTTCCTGAACCATGCCCGCGGCCTCTTCTGAACTTATCTTGCTTGGAGCCTTCTGCAGGTCTTAAATTGGATAATTCCATTTATCACACCTCCTTGTTACGCTTCTTCTACTTTTATCAAATGACTGATCTTGCGGATCTGGCCCTTCGTAGCGTCGTTGTCAGGAAGCACTACAGACTGGCCAATCTTGCGAAGTCCCATGGAAACAGCGGTCGCTCTGTTCTTAGGCACGGAACCGATCAGAGATCTCACCAAAGTTATCTTTAACTTTTTATCTGCCATTGTCATTCTCCTTTCCTATCTAAAGCGTCCTTATGCCAAAACCTCTTCAACTGATTTGTCGCGGTTCTTTGCTACCTCTTCAGGAGTCTTCAACTGGCACAAACCGGTGATCGTTGCAAGAACGACATTCTGCTTATTGTTGGAGCCCAGAGACTTGGTACGGATATTCTTGATGCCGGCAAGCTCGCACACCACACGGGCGGGGCCGCCTGCGATGATACCGGTACCGTCAGGAGCCTTCTTCAAGAGAATATGCGAAGAGCCGTACTTGCCGATGAAATCATGTGTGATGGACTTGTTGTCATCCAACGGAATCTCAACGAGATGCTTCATCGCATCTTCCTTTCCCTTGCGGATCGCCTCGGGCACTTCTCTCGCCTTACCTAATCCTGCGCCTACATGGCCGTTGCCGTCGCCGACAACCACCAAAGCGGTGAAGCGGACATTGCTTCCGCCCTTTACAACCTTGGTAACACGCTTGATATTTACAACCTTGTCTTCCAATTCAAACTGGCTTGCATCTATGATCGTATGCTTCATGGTGTATTCCTCTCTCCCTTTCCTAGAATTCCAAGCCAGCTTCCCTGGCTGCATCAGCTAACGCTGCGACCTTGCCGTGATAAATGAAGCCGCCTCTGTCAAACACAACTTCCTTGATCCCTTTTTCGATCGCTCTCTTTGCAATTACAGTTCCCACATATGCTGCTGCGTCAACATTGTTGGTTTTCTCCAGCTCTGCCTTGATCTCCTTCTCAAGAGTGGAGGCAGCAACCAGTGTATTTCCAACGGTATCGTCGATAATTTGAGCATACATATGATTATTGCTTCTGAATACTGCAAGACGAGGTCTCTCGGCAGTACCGCTGAAGCGGTTGCGAATTCTCATGTGCTTTTTTACACGAACTTTCTGTCTGGATTCTTTTTTAACCATCTTCAACTCTCCTTATCTATTACTTCTTACCAGTCTTGCCGACCTTGCGTCTGATCGTCTCATCGGCATACTTGATACCCTTGCCCTTGTAAGGCTCAGGTCTCCTCTTGTCTCTGATCTCAGCGGCAAACTGGCCTACTTTTTCCTTGTCAATGCCCTTTACGATAATCACATTCTGGCCTTCTACAACAGTCTCGATTCCCTCGGGATCCTCCATCTCTACGGGATGGGAGTAGCCCAGGTTCAAAGTAAGCTTCTTACCGGCCTTTGCAGCCCTGTAACCAACACCGTTTACCTCGAGCTTCTTCTGATAACCCTCGGTAACGCCCACTACCATGTTATTGACCAATGTTCTGGTCAGTCCATGAAGAGATTTCATCTTCTTCAGATCATTTGGCCTGCTGACTTTTACTTCAGCGCCTTCCAACTCGATCTTCATTTCAGAGGGCAGCACTCTCTCCAGTGTACCCTTGGGACCTTTTACGGTCACTTTGTTATTTTCTGCAATTTCCACAGTGACGCCTGCGGGAACCGCGATTGGCATTCTACCTATTCTCGACATGCCCGTACCTCCTGTTACGATAAATTGTTAATAGTTCAACCTCTAGTCATTACCTGTTACCAGACGAAAGCCAGCACTTCGCCGCCCACCTGCAGCTCTCTTGCCTTCTTGTCGGTTATGACGCCCTGGTTGGTGGAGATGATTGCGACGCCCATGCCGCCCAACACCTTGGGCAGTTCTTCCTTGCCCGCATACACACGAAGGCCGGGCTTGGAAATTCTCTTGATTCCAGAGATGATCTTCTCCGTCTTGTTCGCGCCATACTTCAAGGTGATGTGAATCGTCTTGTAGCTGCCCTCATCAATAATCTCATACTTTCTAATGTAACCTTCCTCCAAGAGAATCTGCGCAATCGCTAACTTCATCTTTGAAGCGGGAACATCCACTGTATCATGTTTTGCAGTATTCGCGTTACGGATTCTTGTAAGCATATCTGCAATAGGATCGCTCATTGTCATGTTGTGACTTCCTCCTTGTCCTTAAAATTTACCAACTTGCTTTCTTTACGCCGGGGATCTGCCCCTTATATGCCAATTCACGGAAGCATACTCTGCAGACTCCGTATTTTCTTAAGTAAGCATGTGGACGACCACAAATTCTGCAACGAGTATATGCCTGGGTGGAAAACTTAGGTTTGCGCTGCTGTTTGATTTTCTTTGACGTTTTAGCCATCAGAATTTACCTCCTTATTGTCTGGCAAACGGCATGTTGAACAGTCTCAGTAACTCACGTGCCTCTTCATCCGTCTTGGCGGTGGTCACGAAGATCACATCCATGCCTCTGGTCTTGTCAATCTTGTCGAACTCGATCTCAGGGAAAATGAACTGCTCTTTGATGCCGAGCGCATAGTTTCCTCTGCCGTCAAACGCGTTGGGATTGACGCCTCGAAAGTCACGCACACGGGGCAGCGCCAGATTCACCAAACGATCCATGAAGTCATACATCTTCTCGCCTCTCAGAGTGGTCTTACATCCGATGTTCATCCCCTCACGAATCTTGAAGTTGGCTATGGACTTCTTCGCCTTGGTAAGCACAGCCTTCTGACCAGTGATCTTCTCCATATCGCTCACGGCGTTCTCCAAAATCTTTGCGTTTTCCTTCGCCTCGCCGACGCCCATATTGACAACGATCTTCTCAAGCTTGGGAACTTCCATAACGTTTTTATATCCAAACTTTTTTTTCATCGCTTCTACAATTTCATCATTGTACAACTCTTTCAGTCTGCTCACTTTACTTCCTCCTTCCTGCCGATTAGTCGATCACTTCGCCGGTTGCCTTGGCGAAGCGGACCTTCTTGCCGTCCTCGATCTTGAAACCGACTCTGGTAGCCTTGCCCTTTACAACCAGCATTACATTTGAGATATCAATAGGAGCTTCCTTCTGAATAATGCCGCCGTTGGGGTTGGACTGGGAAGCCTTTGCATGTTTGGTGATGATGTTTACGCCCTCCACCAGGACCTTTCCATGCTTTGCGTCAACAGAGAGTACTTTGCCCTCCGTATCCTTATCCTTGCCGGCGATCACCTTTACGGTGTCACCCTTCTTAATTTTCAATGTTGACATATGGCACCTCCTTATAACACTTCAGGAGCCAAGGAAACAATCTTCATAAACTGTTTCTCACGAAGCTCTCTTGCTACCGGCCCAAAGATACGGGTTCCTCGGGGGGTTTTGTCTTCTTTGATAATGACAGCCGCATTCTCATCAAACTTGATGTAAGAACCGTCCTTACGGCGTGCGCCCTTCACAGTGCGGACTACAACCGCTTTGACGACATCACCTTTCTTTACAACGCCGCCTGGTGTTGCATCTTTGACGGAAGCAACAATCACATCGCCGATCTGTGCATATCTTCTAGTGGAGCCGCCCATAACACGGATACAGAGCAATTCCTTTGCACCGGTGTTATCAGCAACTTTCAGTCTGCTTTCTTGCTGAACCATGATTTTCCTCCTTTGCCGCCTTGCGACATTTTACTTATTCAACCGAAGTAAAATTACTTCACTTTCTCCACGACCTCAACGAGTCTCCATCTCTTGTCCTTGGAGAGGGGTCTTGTCTCCATGACTCTCACGGTGTCGCCGATGTTGCACTCATTGTTCTCGTCATGCGCTTTCAGCTTGTAGGTCTTCTTGACGACCTTGCCATACAGGGGATGCTTCACATGTTCTTCGATTGCAACAACAATAGTCTTATCCATTTTATTACTGGTGACCTTGCCAGTACGTGTTTTTCTCAAATTTCTTTCCACGATTGATCTCCTTTCCCACGCTCATGCGTTACGCTCTAGCCTTCTCAGTGATAACAGTCTGAATACGCGCAATATTCTTTCTGACTTCCTTGATCCTCGCGGTATTCTCCAACTGGTTGGTCGCGTTCTGGAATCTCAAGTTGAAAAGCTCTTTCTTGGCAGCTACCAGCTCTTGCGCCAATTCTGCCTCGGACTTGGTCTTTAATTCTTCTACAAATTTACCTGACTTCATTATGATACACCGCCTTCCAAATCTGCCTTAGACACGATCTTGCACTTGCAGGGAAGCTTATGCATAGCAAGGCGCAATGCCTCACGTGCCTGTTCCTCAGAAACACCATTGATCTCGAACATTACGCGACCGGGCTTGACAACCGCCACCCAGTACTCCAAGGAACCTTTTCCAGATCCCATACGGGTCTCGGCGGGCTTTGTGGTGACAGGCTTATCCGGAAAAATCTTGATCCAAACCTGACCGGTACGTTTCGTATAACGGGTAAGCGCTACACGCGCTGCCTCAATCTGATTCGACTTGATCCAGCAGGGCTCCAGAGCAACTAAGCCATAGTCACCGTAGGTGATTGTGTTCCCTCTGGTGGCTTTTCCTGCCATGCTGCCGCGGAACTGTTTACGACGCTTTACTCTCTTAGGCATTAACATTATTTATCGCTCCCTTCCACCTGTTTTCCTTTTGTAGGAAGTATCTCGCCTTTATAGATCCAAACTTTCACTCCAACCTTGCCATATGTGGTATCTGCTTCCGCAAAACCATAATCGATATCCGCTCTCAAAGTCTGAAGGGGGATGGTTCCCTCACTGTAGAACTCGGTACGCGCGATATCTGCACCGCCAAGACGGCCGGCACATGCAGCCTTGATGCCGAGGGCGCCTGCCTTCATGCTTCTGTTCATGCATGATTTCATAGCACGTCTGAAGGATACACGGTTCTCCAACTGCTGTGCGATATTCTCAGCGACAAGCTGCGCATCCTTGTCGGGTCTCTTGATCTCTTTGATGTCCACCAGCACCTTCTTATCCGTCATCTTGGAAAGCTCCTGCTTGGTGATCTCGATCTCTGCGCCGCCCTTGCCGATGACAACGCCGGGCTTTGCAGTGTAAATGACAACCTTTACTCTGTCAGATGCCCTCTCGATCTCAATCTTGGAAACACCTGCACTGTATAACTTTTTCTTCAGATACTTTCTGATATTGTAGTCTTCCACCAGATAATCGGCAAAATCACCTGTACCAGCGTACCATTTGGAATCCCATTCTTTGATCACACCGACTCTCAGTCCGTGAGGATTAACTTTCTGTCCCATTTATTTCTATGCTCCTTTCCTACTGCTTCTCATCAAGCACAATGGTAATATGACTTGTTCTCTTCAAGATCCTGTAAGCTCTGCCCTGGGCTCTGGGTCTCACCCGCTTCATAGTAGGGCCTACATTTGCGTAACACTCTGCAATGTACAGATTGTCGGGATTCATACCATTGTTGTTTTCCGCGTTAGCAATCGCCGACTGGAGCAGCTTCTTGATGACGCCGGACGCATATCTGGGATTGTACTCCAGGACAGCTAACGCTGTCTGTACATCCTTGCCTCTGACCGCATCCAACACAAAACATGCCTTCTGGACCGGTATTCTGGCATAAGACAGCTTTGCTGAAGGCCTGGTATCTTTTTGTGCATTTCTCTCTCTCTTAATTTGGGATCTATGTCCTTTAGCCATAGATATATCCTCCTTTCAAATTAACGCATCTGCCATAGCTTTATCCTACCTGCAGACGCGGGGCTACCCCCCTGCGATCCCCTCTCGGGGCATCGTGCGCCTTTTTAGGCATCCAGTGGATGTCCTCTATTATCTCACCTTGGACTTCTTCTCGTCCTTGCCGTGTCCTCTGTAAGTTCTGGTCGCCACAAACTCTCCCAGCTTATGTCCTACCATATCCTCAGTCACATATACAGGCACATGCTTTCTTCCGTCATGAACCGCAAATGTGTGTCCCACAAAGGAAGGGAAAATCGTAGAACGGCGGGACCAGGTCTTGATAACCTGCTTCTGCCCCGATGCGTTTAACGCATCCACTTTCTTCAACAGACTCGCGTCTGCAAACGGTCCTTTTTTCAGTGATCTAGCCATTGTCTTTCCTCCTCCATTATTTGATCGCTCTGCCGTCGCGTCTTCTTACAATCAGCTTGTTGGAAGCCTTCTTTTTCTTGCGGGTCTTGAGACCAAGAGCAGGCTTGCCCCAAGGAGTGCTGGGACCGGGACGTCCGATACCGGTCTTGCCTTCGCCGCCGCCGTGCGGGTGATCATTGGGGTTCATTACGGAACCTCTCACCGTAGGGCGGATACCCATGTGACGCTTACGTCCGGCCTTACCGATCTTGACAAGGTTGTGATCAATATTTCCCACTACTCCCACCGTAGCGCGGCATACGAGAGGCACCATTCTCATCTCGCCGGAAGGAAGACGCAGGGTTGCATACTTGCCTTCCTTTGCCATCAACTGTGCGGAATTGCCGGCGGAACGGACCAACTGTCCTCCCTTGCCCGGATATAACTCTACATTGTGTACCATCGTACCTACAGGAATCTCCGAAAGAGGCAGGCAGTTGCCTGTTCTGACCTCCGCCTGGGGGCCGTTCATGACCTTCATGCCGTCGGTCAGTCCCTCGGGAGCCAGGATATACGCCTTCTCACCGTCCGCATAGCAGATCAGGGCGATGTTGGCCGTCCTGTTGGGATCGTACTCGATGCCGATAACCGTCGCGGGTACGCCATCCTTGCGCCTCTTGAAGTCAATATTTCTATATTTCCTTCTGGAGCCGCCGCCGTGATGCCTGACAGTGATCTTACCCTGATTATTGCGTCCGGCATGTTTCTTTAACGATGTGCAGAGACTCTTCTCGGGAGTTGTCTTTGTAATTTCAGAGAAATCTGAACCAGTCATATTTCTTCTGGATGGTGTATAGGGATTGTATGTCTTAATTCCCATTTCTTTATCTCCTTTTCCATTCTGATTTTTTGCGTAGCCGCCTTTGCCGCCACATACTTAAATCTTCCGCCGCGCTTACAGACCCGCGTAAATCTCGATCTCCTTGCTGTCCTCGGTCAGCCATACGATCGCCTTCTTGGTCTTGGCAGTCCTTCCCACCACAGTGCCGCGTCTCTTTTTCTTGCCGTCCAGGTTCATGGTGTTGACCTTCTTGACCTTGGTCCCCTCAAACATTTTCTCGACAGCTTCCTTGATCTGAGACTTATTGGCCTCTGTGTGAACCAGGAAAGTATATTTTTTCTCGCCCAGGCCAGCCATACTCTTCTCAGTGATGACAGGCTTGAGGATTACGTCATAGTACTGAATACTTGCCATTATGCGTACACCTCCTCGATCTTTGCGACAGCGTCCTTGGTCAGGACAAGCTTCTTAGCCTTCATAATGTCATATACGTTGATCGTGTTTACCGGAATGGTATTCACATCAGCCATGTTTCTCGCGGACATCACCACATTCTGATCGTTGTCGGCGATGACCACCAAACCCTTCTCCACATTCAGATTCTTCATCACATTGACGAAGTTCTTGGTCTTGATCTCGTCGAATTTCAACTCGTCGAGCACCAGAAGGTTGTTCTCCTGAACTTTATTGGTCAGAGCAGACTTTAAAGCCGCCCTCTTTTCCTTTCTGTTCAACTTGAAGGAATAATCTCTGGGAGTGGGAGCAAATACCACTCCGCCTCCTTTCCACTGAGGAGATCTGGTAGAACCCTGTCTTGCATGACCGGTTCCTTTCTGCCTCCAAGGCTTTCTTCCGCCGCCGGATACCTCGGAGCGGGTCTTTGCCTTCTGCGTTCCCTGACGCTTATTTGCAAGATGCTGTACGACCGACATATGCACCAGATGCTCGTTGATCTTTGCGCCAAACACGGCATCGCTCAACTCAATCGTGCCAACTTCTTTGCCTTCCATATTATAAACAGCTACGTTTGCCATCTGAATTGATCCTCCTTTCGCTTATTATGCCTCAACCTTAATGGTTTCTTTGATGGTCACCAGAGCCTTCTTGGGCCCGGGTACGGATCCCTTCACCAAAAGCAGATTCTTCTCAGCGTCCGCTCTCACGATCTCAAGATTCTGTACCGTCACCTTGACACTGCCCATGTGACCGGGCATTCCCTTGCCCTTGAACACGCGGCTGGGGGATGAACATGCACCGTTGGAACCCTGATGGCGGTGGAACTTGGAACCGTGCTTCATAGGGCCTCTGTGCTGGCCCAGTCTCTTGATCGCGCCCTGGAAACCTTTACCCTTGGAAATAGCCGTCGCATCGATCTTGTCACCCGCGGCAAAAATATCAGCCTTGATCTCTGCGCCGAGCGCATACTCATCAACATTCTCCAATTTAAACTCTCTTACATATCTCTTGGAGCTGACGCCCGCTTTCTTGAAGTGTCCCTGCTCCGCCTTGTTTACGCCATGTCTGTGGATCACTTCGCTGCTACCGTCCACATATCTGTCCTTCTTGTCCACAAAACCGATCTGTACAGCGCTGTAACCGTCATTCTCCACCGTCTTGATCTGCGTCACCACGCAGGGGCCTGCCTGGAGCACCGTCACGGGGATCAGCGCGCCGTCTTCATTAAAGACCTGTGTCATTCCGACTTTCGTCGCCAAAATTGCTTTTTTCATTTTTACCTCCTGCCATCTACATAGTGGACCACCGGCCTGCGCCAGTGTTCTTGTCTAGGTAGAGGTTCTTTGCTTCTTGATTATTTGGTTTTCATTTTGATGTCAATGTAAACACCCGCAGGCATTTCCAATCTCTGCAGCGCATCCACCGTCTTCTGCGTCGGTGCGATGATGTCGATCAGCCTCTTGTGTGTCCGCTGCTCGAACTGCTCTCTGGAATCCTTATACTTATGTGTCGCTCTCAGGATGGTGATGACCTCCTTCTTGGTGGGAAGGGGCACTGGACCGCTCACCTGTGAACCGTTCTTCTTGACCGTCTCGATGATCTTGTGGGCGGATGCATCCACCAGTTGATGCTCATAAGCCTTCAGGGTGATTCTCATTACTTGACTTGCCATAAAAAAAGTCGCCTCCTTTTCGCACTTTTACTACTTAAGTACGACAAGCGGTGACTGTACACTCTCCCGTGTGTGTCCTTTTTCGATACAAGAGCCTCGTCTTCTAAAGGCCGGACCTACACGTCGTTTCTGCCCTGGAGCAGACTGAATTTTGGTACAGTGACTTGTCGTCAGTTTTCTAACTTGACATTCGCTCCGCGGAAAACCTGTTGCCGGTCACCCGACAACAGCAACCTCACGCTTCACAGCTATCATGCCACAGCAAGAATCAGTATATCCTATTGTTTGGAAATATGCAAGAGAAATTTGAAAAAAATAGCAAATATTTTTGTATTTTTTTCAATACAAGGTCTTGATCTGATCCAAAATAAACGGGTCCTTAATCTTCTGATCCTCCGCAAGCAGCACAATCTTGGACAGGATCTCCGCCGTCTTGGGATCCTCGTCCACAAAAGGTAAGAACAATTTCCCTCTCTTTTGGCTGTGCACCGGCAGGATATTCAACATGGCTCCGCCCTCCTGATGGACCACACCGCTTCCCAAGTGGACATTGTAATTTCCTCTCGTGCCATGGATCAGCGCATGGCTGTCCTTCAAGACCACGTTCTTTAACTGAAACAGCGGCAGATTGAACTCCACGATAGCACGCCGCATCTCGATGGTGGAATGACTGGTCTCCGGATCCACTCCGCCCGCATGGGCCACGCTCACCGCCAGATCCACATCCCGCATGACCTCGCTGTAGATCAGATCCGGCACGTCTGCGATCGTCAACGCCTGGAAAGTCTTACGGTCAAAAAATTCCACCCACTCCAGAGTCGATTCCTCCGTGTCAGCGGGGGAGAACCAGTCCGCCATGGCATAGATTCTGGCAATCATATTTTCCTTATAATAAATCTTCTGCAATCCTTCCTCATAATCTGCGATCCACCTGCGTCCCTTTAGACACCCCACCGTTTTCCTGGGTTGAATCTGGTTGCCGGCAAACATTCTCGACGCCTTTAATCCCAGTTCCTCCGGCAGCTTCACATACAGCTCGCGAAACACCTGCTTAAACGGCTGACGGATCTGATGCGCAAACAGATAGCTCTGATACGAATTCCATATTTTGGCCCTGTACAGATCAAGCGGATGCGCAATACGAACCTTTTGCTCCGCGCGAAGGCGCGTCACTTGGTCATCCCAGGATCTCAAAAGAATAACGCCATCCTTTTGGGCCACATCTGCATCCACCAAAAACCCGTTCGCCTCTGCGCCGTCCGTCTCTCCTCCCGCGACAAACACCAGAGGGGCCAAGATCGCCCGAATCACCGGATTGGTCATCAATTCCGCCACTTCTCCCGCGGCAAATTCCGCGCCGCTCTCCATGGATTCCTCCATCAATTTCCTGGCCCGAGAATACTGTTCTTTCAACTTCTTATGGGCATCCTTCACCTCCAGCACATAAAAGTCCTTTCCCAGACGGGAGGGCAGACTCTTCATCTCCTTCCCGTCCTTTCTGCACAGAATCTCGCTCTTTCCCGATTCATCCACATGCAGGCAGACCTCCACATCTCCCACTGTGGTCCATTTCCTATAATCCGCAAACTCCTCCGCCAGTCTGCTCTCCATCTTTAACGTCAGTCTGTCCACATCGGAAAAACCCGCGTGAACGCTCAAATTCACCAACGCAATCTCCGCCGCCCTGGCCTCGCTGACACGTCTCTGGGAACCAAACTGTTTCGCCTCCTCGGCGTATTGCTGGATAAACTGATAGCGTTCCAGCAGGTCTTTCTCCCTGTCCGCCTCAAAGGGCACCAAACCGTAGCTCATCAACAGATCCTTGTTCCTCTTCTCACGGATCTGCGTCCGCAGCTCCTCCAAAGTCACCTTTCCCGTGGCCGCATCCGCATATTTCCTCGCGCGGGAATGTTTCTGTCCATCGGCGATATATTTTGCGGCCTTGTAGAGCTGCTCGAAATGTTTCTCCCCCAGCATACCATATGCTTCCTCAAACCACGCGATGTCAAAGGCTCCCCTTTGCAGCTCCTCCGCCGAAAGCGGTGTGTATCTGGCGATCAACGCCATTTTCTGATCGTCAAAACGCTCGTTCATATGCGCCATAAAATAGTAACAGCCGCTTTGCATCCCTTTCCATCCCAGGTATTCCTGAATGATATCGATCCACTGGGGCGCGTACATAGCCACTTCCACCAACCGCTCTGTCTTGATCGCCGTTCCCTTTAACGCCTTACCCAAGGTTTCGCCGCTCTCCCCAGGGAGCGGATAACACGCCTTTAGCAGCCTGCTTAAAACCTCCCGCTTCGTATTTTGGGCAGCATAATACCAGGAATAATAGCTTTCCCGCCCCAGCGTGTCCTTCCCCAGAGCCTTGAGGATCCTGACCAGAGAGTCCACGCCGGTAAGGTAGGTGATCCCTCTGACATCCTCCGAAAATGCCGTCTCCCCCTCTCCTCTGCGAAGCTCTGTGTCCACAATCACGGGTACGACCGCATCATAGATTTCGCGCAGGATCTGGCCGCACCAAGTGTCCCCGCCCGCCAGCGCTTCCCCCTGCTGCCAGACCTGCATCACTATGTTGGCTCCAAAAAATTTTCTCCAGACTCCACGGTTGCGGACAGAATAATCCCCCTTCACCAACTGCGTGATCGTCTGCAGGCAGGTTCTTCTATTAAAATAATGCATGATCGCCACAAGCAGATTATCCCTGGAGATCAGTCCCATATGGTATGCCTTGACAAACCAGTAGGGCACGATCGGCGTCATCGCGCTGTCAGCCAAGGCATAATTCTGGGCGCCTGTGACAAATCTGCCCCGCTCCTCCAAACTGCCGCATTTTAACTCAAATCGCCACGCGGTATAGAAGGCTCTGACAAACTCCTCGTCCGTCTCCCATGCGCCAAGTCCCTCAAACAGGCGGTCCAAGAGGCAAAGCTCTCCCACCCTGTGATAAAGGATATAATTATTTTCTCTCAAGGCCGCCTCTGTCAATCGTTTGACCGCCTGCAGACCGGACTCAAACAATAATTTCCTGTCGTAAAACTCATAGCGATAATTCCGGCACACCGCCTTGACTTGTCCTGTATATTCCAGACAAAGCGGCTCCGGCCTAAAAGGCTCTTTGCCAAAGACCGCCCGCAGTTCTCCCGCAAGTGGAAAGTTTTCCAGGCCGTATCCCGTGCCCTTCTCTCCCGCCTGCTTTTGCCGCTGCACATACTGATTCCCCAGAAGCTCTCTGTCCCCGTTTACAGTCTTATACTCATAATCTTTATTGTCTTTTATAATAGCATCCAATTTTTTAAGTTTGCGGATGATTTCCTGCTCGGACAGCGGGAGACACTTTAGAACCTGCTCTCGCCCCCAGTCTGTCTCCTGCGGTATTTTTTCGGGCGCATCCGGATCATAGATGCCATAACCTTTTTGCTTTGCCGCAGACGCGCTTCCCTGACCCAGAATTTCCTCCAGAAGCACCTTTTCCTTGTCCGTGGGCGCTTCTATCGCCGCAGCCAAAGGCTTCACCCTTCCAAACAACGCCGCCTTATCTTCTCTCTTGGACAGACGCAAAAGCAGATCCAGACCGGCCCCACGCTTTTCCTCTTTCTTGTCCGCGAGAAGTCTCCCCAGACACTCCTCCATACAGGCATCATCCTGTCCCGCGAGAAATTCCAAAAGATGACTGCGCAGTCCGCTCCGCTTAAACCGGAGCATCTCCTCCATCTGCCTGTAGTCCTCCTTCTGCAAAGACAGTCTTTTCACCATCGCCACAGCCTTCGTAGAGGTGATCTCCTCGGCGCTTCCCATATAATCGATCAAAAGCTCCCTCTGCCGCTTGTTGGCCGGCGCATACAAGAGCAGATTCACCAGATGGTGCCTGTCGCCGGACATGACCTCCCCCAGGCGCGCCGCCATATCGGTGATCTTCTCCTCATCCTGAAGCACATAGGCGGTAAACGCCATCTGCCTGACCAGGACGGAGGGTTTAAGCTCCACCCGATACCAGGGGAAAATGCAAGGGTCATAGACGACCCCCTTTTTGGGAAGTCTCTCATAAATTTCCTCAAAACGCTGATACAGAAGCTCCGCATCCTCTCTGCTCTTAAAATATTCCGTCAGAACAGGCTTTTTCGGCTTTCCCACCTCGGAATAACCCAATCCCCATTTATTCTCCCCCACAAGGAGCAAACTGATCTGATTTTGCAGCCTCACGGTGTACGCCGGCAAAAAGGCCGCCACCAGCTCCATATCGTCCGTATGCTCCACAATTACTTTCCGCGCCATCCGAATCTTCAGACTGTCGTCATATAGACTCTGATTGTACAAGGATGCGGTCAGCTTTTGATTTTTACTTCCATGATCGATCAGTTCCGCCATGGCCCGTATGGCTTCCTCCACTTCCTCAAACCCCAACGCCCACAGCGCTGTGCTGATGGCGATAGAATCATTGCTCTGACACTGTTGTCTGCAAAACGCCCGATCACTTAAGCATTGTTCCATCAAGGTCAAAAGCTTGGCCGACACCCTGTCCACACTGTGCTCGTCAAAGATCCCGATCCAGGTGGATATCGCGCGCTTTACCGAAGAATATCGAATCAGATCCTGCTCCTCGATCACCCGCAAAAGCGTCATAAACGCCTCTTTCGTCCCCTCATCCATAGACTCACAGATCGCCTGGCGCAGTCCCTCCTGAAGCCTTGCGGCCACCAGCAGATCCCCCGTCAACTTATGTAATTCCCGATTGTCCGACCGAAAGATCCCCAAGATCATCTCTCTGTCCAGATAGGCGGTATTGTTCTCACTGAGTATCAAGTCACGCAATGCGTCTATGACCGCTCTGTTTCCCCTGTCGATCTCCGCGGCATAGATCAGACTAAAATCCGCATTAAAGTTCCATGTATTTTTGATGTAATCCAACTTTTCCGCAGGCAGACGGCGATAGATATAATCTTCCAATTTGTCCCCTATAAAATACAATTTCTCATAGGCGCTCATCAATAAAAAGGCATGTTCGATCTGGGGACCGTATCCGGCTGTGCGCACGGTCCGCCTCTGCCATCCTCTGGAAAACGGAAATTGATTGAACTTGTCAATTATGTACAGATAAGACGCCTGATAGTTTACAGGGACAAAGACATCCAGCAAGCCGTTCCCCTCCCGCTCAAACCACTGAGACGGACGCTTTTCCTTCTCCCTGTAAAATTCCCTTGCGATCTGCCTGATCTCATACCCGCCTGCATGGTAATAGTCATTCACTTCTTTCGCAAGCTGCAGCTTGGATCCGCCCAACTTCTTCATGCGCTGTTCCAACTCCTGCTGCCTTTTCTTTGTGATCTCCATTCTCGTATTTTGATCAAACCCCGCCATCTTAACACCCATTCCTTTCCGCGGCGCAGAAACTCAAAACCACATCCTGCCCGCCAACATCGTCAGTCTGACAAACGTGAACACACTTTCCTCCGAAACGCAGATCTCCTCGTCCAGAGAAGTGAGAGGCACATCATCCAGAAAAATCCGATAAATGCCGTCCAAAAAACATTGGACGGCATTTTCCTGTGCCTGTTTGATATCCGCTCTCTTTTCTCCATAATTGACGCCAAAAGAAATCTTCCCTTCCGCTGCCCGATCCTCGATCTCCTCTCCGGTAAGACACTGTAACAACTCGGAAGACTCCTGCCGTCTGTTATATTCCAAAACGCCGGTCTCGGTGACGGCAAGAATCAACTCCCTGACAGTGGAGGGAGCACTCCCGATCTCATAGATCACGGGTTTTACAGAATTTTTCCGCTTCCCCACAGCCTTTACATTGACTCTTATTTCCATCGAACCGCTCCCTTCTCGTCGCCTGTTATCTCACGGCCTCAAACTCTTTTGTGATTTCTTCCGAGGGAGCCGCCGTCAAAAGCGACACTACCACGATCAGAATACAGCTCACCACAAAGGCGGGAAGCAGCTCATAGATATCCCACGCACCGCCCATGGGACGCACCAGGTACTTCCAGGCAAACACGACCACGCCGCCGGACACCATACCGGCCACAGCTCCCTGAAGATTCGTCCTCTTCCAAAACAGGGAGAACAACATAATAGGGCCAAAGGTTCCGCCAAAGCCTGCCCACGCAAAGGACACAATGGTAAACACCGAGCTGTTGGGATCCCATGCAAGAACAATGCCGATCACAGCGATCAAAAGCACCGTCGCACGCGCAACCAACATCGCTTTCTTCTCACTCATCTTCACCTTGAAGACATCCTGTACCAAATTCTGCGAGACGCTTGACGCCGCTGTCAAAAGCTGAGAATCAGCCGTGGACATGGTGCACGCCAAGATACCCGCCAGCACCACGCCGGCCACGATCGCCGCCAAAAAACCATGCTGCGCTAAAAGGCTTGAAAACTGAATCACCACCGTCTCCGACTCAGCGCTGTTGTTGAAAGAAGGAATCACTCCCGCCGCCGAAGCCGCACAGCCGATCAGGCCGATCAAGATCGCTACCGCCATGGAGATCACCACCCACACAGACGCAATCCTGCGGGAATATTTGATCTCCTCCTCATTGCGGACCGCCATAAAGCGGAGCAAAATGTGGGGCATACCAAAGTATCCAAGTCCCCATGCCACAGTGGACAAAATGGTGATAAAACCATAGGGAGATGCCCCGCCTCCCACGGGGTCGTGCGTCCGCACCATGCTGAGATACCCGGGAAGAGATCTGGCATTATCCACAACAGCCGACCAGCCGCCGGCCACATTGATGCCAAAAAACACGACCACGATCAGGGCGATCGTCATAACGATGCTCTGTATCAGGTCTGTGGTGGAGACCGCCAGGAAACCGCCCAGAATCGTATAACCCACGATAAACAATGCACCCACCACCATGGCTGCGTGATAATCCACCCCAAAGAGCGTGGAAAACAAAGTGCCCACCGCCTTAAAACCCGATGCGGTGTAGGGGACAAAAAAGATCAATATGACAACTGCCGCAATGCACATCAGGATATTTTTGCTGTCCCGATAACGCTTTGAAAAGAAATCAGGGATGGTGATGGCGCCGCACGCCGCAGAATATCTGCGCAGCCTCCGCGCCACGATCAGCCAATTCAGATAAGTACCCACCGCCAGACCGATCACAGTCCAACCCACATCTGCGACACCCGACAGATAAGCCAGGCCCGGCAGTCCCATGAGAAGATAACTGCTCATATCGGACGCCTCCGCACTCATCGCCGCCACCAGCGGCCCCAGCTTACGACCTCCCAGATAGAAATCCGCGGTGGAACCGTCGCTCTTCTTATTAAAATAGAAACCCACATAGATCATAATCGCCAGATAACCAACGATCGACAAAATAATACCTAACTGTGCACTCATAACTTCTTTTTCCTTTCCGGTTCCTTATGTAAATTTATGTAATGACATCTTTAGATAGTTTACTAAGAATGGGCGGGGAAGTCAAGCTGTAATTGCAGACGTAAAAAATGATGCAAAAATGATCGAACTTTGATGCACCATATGATGCATTTGTGGCGTAGGGTGTAATTATAAAAAAGAGCGCCCCCACTCCGGCGCGGAAGGAAGGATACTATGATCAAAATACGACACAAAAAGAAAAAAGGACTCTGTCTGCTTTTATCTCTGTTGCTCCTCGCTTCCTCCTCCTTCACGGTTTCTGCCGCGAAAGAGGGAAGTGAAAACACAGAACCTCAGGGACCTTATTTTATCGTCTACAGCGAGGACCCTGCCGTGGACTGCTTTCCCTTAAAAGCCACAGATGTGACTGCCAATATCAGCGGCACCATCGTGGATGCCTATGTGACACAGACCTATACGAATGAAGGCCCCAGTCCCATCAACGCCAACTACGTGTTTCCCGTCTCCTCCGATGTCACCATCCATGGCATGACCATGCAGATCGGCGACAATATTGTGACGGCACAGATCAAAGAGAAAGAAGAGGCTGTGCAGGAATATAAAACGGCAAAAGAAGAAGGCAAGAGCGCGTCTTTGATGGAACAACAGCGCCCCAACGTGTTCACCATGGATGTGGCCAATATCATGCCCGGCGACGAAGTGCGCATCGAACTGCACTATACCGAGCTGATCACCCCCGCCGACGGTATTTACGAATTTCGCTTTCCCACTGTGGTCGGCCCCCGCTATGCAAAGCTGCAGCAAAACAGCGAGACCGAGACGGAGGAATGGGTGGTAAGTCCCTATCTTCCGGACGGTCAGACACCTCCAGGCGAATACCATATCAGTGTAAATCTCTCCGCGGGCGTGCCCATCTCGGAGCTAAGCTGCAAGAGCCATGAGATCAATGTGGTAAAAGACGGCGAGGACAAGGCGCAGATCACTTTGGCCAACCCTGAGGATTACGCCGGAAACCGAGATTTCATCCTGAAATATAAGCTGACCGGCGAAGAAATTCAGAGCGGTATCGTGCTCACACAATCAGAGTCGGAAAACTATTTTATGCTGTCGCTGCAGCCCCCTGAGAGATATACCATGGACGAAGTCCCGCCCCGCGAATATATCTTTGTTCTGGATGTGTCCGGCTCCATGTACGGCTATCCTTTGGAGACCGCCAAATCTCTTATCGAGGATCTGGTGTCCAGCCTTCGGGAAACCGATCAGTTTAATCTGGTTCTGTTCGCCGACGAATCCAGCCGGATGTCGCCCCAATCCCTGTCCGCCACCGAGGAAAATATCGAGCGCGCCATCAAACTGATAGACCGACAAGAAGGAAACGGCGGAACCGCGATGGCCCCCGCCGTAGAGACAGCGATCAACATTCCCCTAGATGAGGATACCGCCCGAAGCATTGTGATCATCACCGACGGCTATATTTTTGACGAGGACAGTATTTTTGATCTGATCCATCAAAACATGGACACCACCAGCTTCTTTTCCTTCGGCATCGGCAGCTCCGTCAACGATTACCTGATCGGCGGAATCGCAAAAGCAGGCAGCGGCGAATCCTTTATCGTCACGGACTCTGAAGATGCCGCGGACTGCGCAGACCGCTTCCGCACCTACATACAGGCCCCTCTCTTGACGGATATTGCAGTCAGCTACGATGGATTTGAAGTCTACGACGTGGAACCGGCCATCCCCTCCACACTGTTTGCTGAGAAACCCATCGTCCTGTACGGAAAGTGGCGGGGAGAGGCGTCCGGCACCATACAGATCACGGGAACAAACGGAAACGAAGATTATGTTCAGGAGGTGTCTGTCGCCGATGTGGCAGTCGCCGAGGACAACGAGGCAATCAGCTATCTATGGGCGCGCACAAGGCTTGAGAGACTCACGGACTATGGCTGCAACAAATATGACGAGGACGTAAAAGAAGAAGTCACCCAGATCGGTCTCACTTACAGCATGATGACGCCCTATACCTCCTTTGTGGCCGTGATCGACACAGTCAGAAATCCGGAGGGTGAAAGTACCGACGTGGATCAGGCATCCCCCCTGCCCTTGGGAGTGTCCAATCTGGCAGTAGGCGGAGGATACTTCGCATACTCGGAGCCGAGCGACATCCTTCTCATCCTGACCGCCGCATGCGTTATGCTGATCCCTGTCCTGTACCGCAGAGGACGGCGCATGCGTATACAGTAACGCGACCGGTCAAAAACCGCCTGACAAAAACCACCTAGCGCAAGCCACCAACGAAAACCACCCGACGAAAGCTACCAACGAAAATCGCCTGGCACAAACCACCAACGAAAACCGCCCAACGATAGGAGATACCGCTTATGAATTTTCGCCATATAAAAAAAATTTTAACGCAATATTTTGTCTTTTACCTGATCGGTTTTCTGATCGTTTTGGGCATCAAATATTTCTACAGCAAGGCGGGCAGCGATGAACTGCTCTGGATCCTGGCTCCTACCAGCAGCCTGGTGGGAGCCCTGAGCGGGATCCCCTTCACCAGGACAGCCGGCGTGGGTTATGTAAATCGCGAACTGCGCTTTATCATTGCCCCTTCCTGCTCCGGTGTGCAGTTCATGGCAATCTGCATCGCCACGCTGATCTTCTCCTTTATCCATCGCATGGGAGCGGCGAACCGCGAAAATGCATCTATCAAGCGAAACAAACTCCCTGCGCAAACCTTAAAAAGATGCGCCGGATGGACGGCTGCAAGTGTAATTTGCTCCTATCTGCTCACCATCGGAGTGAACAGCCTGCGGATCATTCTGGCCATCTATCTGCCTGACCTTTTTCGCAAACTCCAGCTCTTTAACGACTTTCTGACTCCCGAGACACTACATACTGCCATCGGAACCGCAGTATACTTTACCTCCCTGCTCACAATCTATCGACTCGCCGATCGGATTTCCTTGAAAATAGCGTTCCCCAACCGCAAAGGCGAAACTCTTCGCAGAGAGCTATGGCGGCAATTCCTGCCGCCCGTATTTTGGTACTTTTTCCTCGTGCTGGGTATTCCCTTTTTAAACGGCGCCTCACAGAAAAACGGCAACGGCTTTCAATCCTACGCGCTGCTCATCTTTTTGGTGTGCACCGCTGTATTGATTTTGGCGCATTTGGCAGGTGCTTTGTTGCGGAAAAAGGGAGACGGGAGAAACCTGTCTAATTGATATAGACAGGGACGACATTACTGGACAAAAGGCTCTGAAAAGCTATAACTTTTAAACCTATGAGGCGTCATGCTTTTTAGCCGTTTTTTAGTTGCTGTAAGCAGACACTATTATCTCCATAATGATATCGACAAGCCAGAATGTATATATTGTCTTCATCTATTCTGTAAATCAGGCGGTCTTTATCATTAACTCTTCTACTCCAATAACCTGATAAATTTCCACTTAAAGGTTCTGGCTTACCTAGTCCTTCATTACCATTTCTATCAATATCATTAATTAACTGATTGATTTTTTTAAGTGTCTTTCGGTCTTCAGTCTGCCAATAAAGATAATCTTCCC
>JAMPHU010000039.1 GCA_023663225.1 Candidatus Gastranaerophilales bacterium | reverse complement strand
GCCTAGGCGTGTTCGGGACTTGCACCCGTTAGAGCGCACCCATGGCGCGCAAACCCAAAAGGACACTTTCCTAAAAATTTCTTTTAGAAAAATGTCCTTTACTGTGCAAAGTATTTATTTGGAGCAACATCTCATATACTTGTTATCACTTATTATTGCGTATTATGAGTTGTAAATTTGTTGTACTTTTGTTGTAAAACATGAACTTCAAACCCTGAAACCCTTGATTTTATTGACTTTTTCGTTTCGCCTTGTGTAACGTCAAGAGTTACAACAAAATTTTTTTCTTTGATTTAGAAGGTATAAAAAAACAGCTATATCACCCATTGTTCTTTTGGGGATCTGGCTGTTTTGAGTACGCTATGATCGTGTCTCTTCCCGAATACATTTTTGTGTATCACGGATCACCTCGGCAAGTGTAATTTTTTGCATTTCCGCTTCCATTGCTTTTTGAACTTGCCGCAGCTTATCATCGAGAATGTGGTGGATATTTCGCCCCACCGGACAATCCTGATTCGTGTTTTCATGGAAGTGAAAAAGCTCGCCGTTTTCAATACACTTGACTGCATTGTAGATATCAAGTAAGGTAATCTCCTCCAAAGGTCTGGCAATCGACGCTCCGCCGCTGCCTCTCTGCACATTGACAAGTCCCGCAGCTTTTAGCTGAGACAATAGCTTTCGAATGATAACCGGATTGACATTGACGCTTCCCGCCAAAAAATCACTTGTGATCTTATACTCTTTTTCAAAAGTATCAATACAGGCAAAAATGTGCATTGCTATTGTAAATCTGCTTGAAATCTGCATGATCTTCAACCTCCCACGCCATCGGATCCTTGCCTTATTATATCAATCTCGAATTGTAATGTCAATCGTTACATCATATGCGTTTTACTGCCTCCGTTTCGCCACCACCACCAGCCGTCCATCGTCCACATGATAGGCACAGGTAGAAAGTGTCAGAAATGTGTCTCCAAACTCCGCCTCCACACCTGTATCATAAAGGGACAACGCTTTGATATTGTTATAAAATTCATCAAACTCCTCCTGCGTTTCCGCCTCATAGAACTGATAATACTTAAAGACATCATCCCCTTCTCTGTAAATCTGCGACCGAAACACCGCTATAATGTCGTAGGTACGTTCCTCGTAGAGTGTGTCAAAAGAAATGACCGAGTGTTCTTGATAAAAGCTCTCCGTCAGATAAAAATCCAAATCTCCAAACATCGAACCGTCTCTCATATTATGGCCGTAAATGATAAAATTTGTTCCTGCGTCCAAATCGGCCCTATCCCGCACATACAGACAACCATACTTGCTGTCTTCCCCATAGAAATCGTGATGCAGATAATATTCGTCATCCTCATTTTGCATGACCGGATAGTCGATTGTCATGCCGTCTATGGAAAGCCAACCCACAAGGTCGTTATTTTCTTCGTACAATTCTGCATATTGATACAACATGACAGGCTCTTCTTCGGTCTGCTCCCCGCCATTTTCCACATTCGGTATATCCAGTTTGGTCAGAAACACTGCTCTGACCCCATCTTGCGTACTGTTGTGCGCTTCCGAACGTTTTGCTCTTTCTCCTCTGACCTGTTCTTTTAGCCTGTCCTGCTGTATTCTGTGTTGTACAGACTGATAGTATGCCTGACCGGTTAAAATCAGGCATACCACCAGAATCAAGAGGAGAAACGCCCTTATCCTTCTCCTGCTCTTCTTATTTTCCATAGACTTCTTTTCGTTCCACGGCTGCCTTTTCGCTATGCTGTGATAATATACCGACAACACGAAAATTGCCGCGAGCGCAAGCAGTCTTCTTATTTTCCTGCCTTGTCTGCCCCATCTGATAAGCTGAGAGGTCAGCTCTTTCTTCGATTCTTCTGTCATTCCGCTCCTTGAATCCAATAATACACACGCTCTGATAAGCAAAACTGAAATGGTTACTGTTGTCGCTGCATACAACCATTATAACATCTTTTTTGCATCTCCACTATGTCAATTTTGCTTACAAACTATAATCTTGTATTGCATAGTATTATCTTCTCATTTCACGAATCTGTAACACAATATCGGAAATGCCGCTCTCTTCTGAAAGGAAATTCTTTATTACCTGTTCTTCATAGTCAGTCAGCAATTCAGACGCTTCACCGACTAAAAGAATATAATTGCCATTCTCCCCATACATAAGACCACAGCTTACATTGGATAGCTTTGTGAAAATTTTACCGGTTTTTTCCGAAAGTTCTCCATAGTCCATCATTCCTTCCAATCTTCTTTCAAGTTCATCAGCATGGGCTGTCTCTATGTCAATCTGTTCCTGCAATCTGCGGATTGTGTTTTCTTGCACGGCAATCGTTATTTTATCGCTGTTCTCACCTTCTATGGGTTTATTCTGTGTGACATGAAGCGTAAAACCCAAAAGATTGTATTCTGCCAACTTTTCTTCCAGCTCACCTATCCTGACATCCGAAATCTGCTCACCTACAAGAGAGACTGATATTTCCCTGTTGATCATATCCACATTGCTCTGAACAAGCTGCGTATCAGCAAACACAAATTCAGAGGCAAGATAGCTGGAGATATTCCCATCCAGCACAGATTTATAAACCGTATAAGCGGCAGACAGAATACTTGGCACCACTGTCACGACAACCAATATAGTCATAATCCGTTTGACTCGTTTTTGCCTTTTTTCATCAAGTTCCTGCCTGACCGGTACTCTTAAAAGCTTTGTCACGACAAATGCAGACAAGGCAATAAAAAGCGTATTAATCGCAAACAGATAAAACGCTCCTATGATAAAATCAAACTGTTTTGTCGCAATCCCATAACCAACCGTACATAATGGCGGCATCAGGGCAGTTGCGATTGCCACACCGGGAATAACATTACTGATTTTACGGCGCGTATTGCCTATGCTTCCGGCAATACCGCCAAAGATAGCAATCAGCACATCCCACAATGTCGGACTGGTTCTTGCAATCATTTCACTTGTCGCCCCTTTCAGCGGGGACAGTGTAAAATAAATTGCCGATGCAGCCAAACTAATGACAACCTGCGTGATAAAACATACCGTTGCCTGCTTTAACAGCGAAAGATCCCTGATCGCTAAGGAATATCCGGTCGTGAGGATAGCGCTCATAAGCGGCGAAATCAGCATGGCTCCGATAATGACTGCCGTAGAGTTGACATTCAGGCCGATGGAAGCAATCAATATCGCAAGCATCAGTATCCACATATTAGCCCCGTGGATAACTGTATTTTCTTCCATCATGTCATGCAGTTCACCATATCCAAGCATCCCACTGCGCATATCAAATATCCTGCTGAGATATTCTTTTATATTCTGCTTCGTTGTTTTTGATTGACTTTCCATATTTAACCTCTCTGTCTGCGCAACGGTTTACGGGAAACCTATGTATATTGAGGGGCAGCCGCCTTGGCGGCAGACAAGACCACCATTATCGGAATGTCTGCATGATTCCTATAAATCTGCCTCTCTGATGATTCTACGGCTCATAATCAAGGTAAGCAAATCAAATACAGCTTCAATAATCAATGAGATTCCCATAAACCACCACATAACCATTGTAGAGGAAAACGGATTCCTGATGATGACAATTGCACAGAGAACGGATACCGCAGCACTGATAGCGCCCCACCACCATCTGCGGTTTTTCAGCCGAAGCAGATCAACCGTCAACTGCACCTTTCCCAAGCCGACTATCAGGACAGCAATGCCAAATAAAACTGCAATTACAGGGAAAGTGACAATAAACCACTGTGGATTCAGCGTACAAAAAGCGCCTGCAACTGCGGAAACCAATCCCCGGGTCAGAAGACCGCTTAGCGCTGCAGCTTCCGGACTGCTTTTGAAATAGCGGATCATACTGATAATACCGTTTGCGATCAAAGCAATACCCGCTATCATAATGATTGCGGAAGTGAGGCTCACCGGACGGATAAGCAGCAGAACACCCGCCACTGCCTCCGTGATGCATAAAAGAATGGTACTCCAGGTTTGTCTACGTATGTCCATAATCATACCTCCCATATTTTTTCTCTAAACAGAAATATTTTGTATTATAGAATTATAACACTACACTTGTTGCGTTTGCAACATACAGTTTTTTAGTATACTCCCGAAAAAAATTTCAAATAGTACTTGCAATTCTTGTCATATTGTAGTATCATACACTCAATTCATACTTTTCTAATAGGGATGATATGAAATGGTAAAATACATAGAAGGAGAAAAAATATGAGTAACATCAAACATTCTGTAGAAGAATTGATCGGAAACACACCGCTTTTAGAGTTGGACAATTATGAGAAGGTGAAAGGACTAAAGGCAAAAATCTTACTGAAAGTGGAAAGTGTAAATATTTTAGGCAGCCTGAAAGATCGTATTGCCGTATCCATGATCGACGCGTTGGAAAAAGAAACCGACATTCAGCCCGGCGACTATCTGGTGGAAGCGTCGAGCGGAAATACCGTGATCGCACTGGCCGCAATCGGCCGCAAGAGAGGCTACAAGGTTCTCGCTATCGTGGAACAGGCAACAAAAGAACGATTAGACCTTCTCCACGCTTATGGAGCAGAAACCATCGATGTGGCGGATTATCCGGATCTCCTTGCCGGCTTTAGCAAACTGAATGACAATTACAAATTCCATGACTTCCTGAATGAGTATTTTGAACAAAAAGGCAAAAAGGAAGGCAAAAAATACTTTGTGACTGCCCAGTGGGCCAATAAGGCAAACCGTGAGGTGCAATACCACACGACAGGTCAGGAAATTGTCAGGGATACCGACGGAAAGGTTGACGTATTTATCGGCGGCGTGGGCTCCGGCGGTTCGCTTAGAGGAGTGGGAGATGCATTGCGAGAGGTCAACCCTGATCTTGAGATTATTGCGATCGATTCCGTTCCCGAAGAGCCGGATTCGCTTGTCGGGATTCATAAGATTGTGGGCAACCCCGAGTTTATGCTGCCGCTGCATATCACGGAGATAGACAAACCCTTTGACAGAACGATCACGGTCACAAAAGAAGAGGCCTACAGAGCGGCAAATGCGGTGGCAAAATATGAAGGGATCTTCTTTGGCATCACGACAGGCGCGGCAGTCCACATTGCCACACAGTTGGCAAGACAGCCGGAATATGAAGGCAAAACCATTGTGGCTATCGCATATGACGATGTTTTAAAGTATCTATCAACAGGATTGATCTCCCCCAAATATTTGGAAGATTAACCGGAAATTTTAGGAAAGGAAATGAGACAAATGACAGACTATAGCGCATATCATTTCAAAATCGGAAAAGCTTTCCGCCAAAAACAGGCGGCGGGCACAGAGGAATATCTGGAGACCGCCCGCGCGGCCCACGGCCTCTTTGAACAGCATAAAGTGATCACAGAGGACGGCATATACTGGAAAGAGCAAAAAAGTCTTGTAAACCCCGATGCCGACGGAACAGACCTTGGAAACTATGTGGGCTCGGGCGGCGTTTTATTCTATTACCTGGAGTTGTACAAGGCAACCGGAATAGATACCTATAAAGAGTTAGTGCTGAAAGCGGCGGACTATATGACAATCCATTGGAGAGAGCAGATCGCTGCCGCCGAGAAAAGTCTTCCCATAGAGGGCGCCGCCGACAGTATCTACCTTGGAATAGCGAGTGTGGGCATGATCCTTTCCGTTGTGTACGAGACATTTAAAAGGAATAAAGACTTAGAAGCCATAAAGGCCATTACCGATCAAATCTTAGCGGACGCAAAGACCAATGAGGACGGTATCTATTGGAGCTTTGACAAAAGTATTTTGTTCGGCGGCGGCACCGTACTGTATCTGTATCAGATCTATGAGATCCTGAAGGATCCCAAAATTCTCGATGCAGCCAACAAAGGCGCCGATGCCATATTAAAAGAAGCGATCCGGGATCCGCGCGGAGGATATGCCTGGACAAGCTATGCCCATGAGGGCCAGACCAGAGTGCCCAACTTTGAGTGCGGGACGGCCGGCGTCGGCTACCTCTTTACAGTCGCCTATGAAGTATCTAAAAACGAGAGCTATTTAAACGCTGCCAAAGAAGCGGCGAACCATCTCAAGGCGATCGCCGTTTTGCAAGGAGAAGGTTTCTTAGTTCCCTGGCATGACAATCCGAATGAGGAGACCATCTTCTACGTCTCCACATGCCATGGTCCGGCGGGAACAAGCCGCCTGTTTTATCAGCTTTATAAGCTGACCGGTCAGCAGGAATACCTAAATGACATTGAAAGCCTGTATAAAGGACTTCGCCATATAGGCGTGCCCGAGAGGCAGTCAAAAGGTTATTGGAACACCACCTGCCTCTGCTGCGGGACAGCCGGTGTGCTGCAGTTCCTCATCAATTACAGTCTCATATCGCACGATGCCGATGTGAGAAATACGCTGATCACCGCGGGAAACATATTGCTCGGAGAGCAGAAGCGGCACGAAAAACTAAATGCCGTATCCTGGCCGATCGCCTTTGAACGGATCAAACCTGAAAATATTTCCGAAAATATTTCCTACGGAGCGGGCGCGGCGGGAATCGCCGGAGCGCTTTTGCAACTCTATCTTTTCCTGGAAGGCAAATACCAGTGGGACAGGCTGTTTGACGACCCGTATCCCAAAAACGCATAACGGGATCCAAGCTTTAAAACTTGAAAAAAGAAGCGGCCTGCGACAGGGAGATCCCCTGCTCGCGGGCTATACGTGCCAAATCTTCATACTCGGCCTTTTTTCGATCCACGCCCCAACCGGAAACCTGTTTGACTCGCACCGAACCATATTGGCTCTCTACGGTATCTATCGTTCTCTCCAAAGTGTATCGGGAACAGACTTCCTCCCGTATTCCCAATGTGGCAGTATGTTGGAACAACAGACGAACCATCTCCTCCCGCTGTTCCATCCTGCACATGCAGCTCAACAATACCCCGGGGCGATTTTTTTTCATACCGATGGGAGTGGTATAGACGTCTAAAGCACCTGCATCCAACAGACGCTCCATGGCAAATCCGATCGCCTCCGGCGTCATATCATCCAGATTACAACGCAACTCCACCACACTGTCCCTCTGCCCCTGTTCTTCTCCTAAGATCGCTCGGACACAATTTGCCTGCTCAAAATCTTTCTTCCCCATTCCATATCCGATCTTCTGTACCCGCATCATGGGGCGAGGACCAAACTCTTGCACAAAATGCCGGAGCAATGCCGCGCCGGTGGGCGTGCACAATTCCCCGCGCACATTTCCGCCATAGCTTGGAATATCCTTAAGCAGCCATTCCGTAGCAGGCGCAGGCACAGGCAGAACACCGTGCGCGCACCGCACCTGTCCGCAACCCACATGCACGGGAGATGCCACGATGCGGTCAGGCGAGAGTTCATGGAGCAGCAGGCAGACTGCTGTCACATCTGCTACAGCGTCCAAAGTCCCTACCTCATGGAAATGAATCTGCTCCACAGGACGACCATGTACCTGACTTTCCGCCTCCGCGATCAGACGATATACCGCTGCCGCATCCTCCCTGACCGTTTGCGGAATCTCCAGATGTGAGAGAATATGCTCGATATCGTGCAGACTGTGATGCGCATGGTGGTGGCCGTGAGCATGGTCGCCATGCTCATGGTCGTGCCCGCCGTGATCGCGGTCTCCGTGATCATGGCCTCCATGCTCATGGTCATGTCCGTCGTGATCGTGGTCTCTATGAGCATGGTCGCCACGCCCGTCGTGATCGTGATCCCCGTGAGCATGGTCATGGCCGTCGTGATCATGCTCCCCATGCTCATGGCCGTGCCCGTCGTCCATGCCCGCCTCCTCCACTCCATGCACGCGCACGGTAAAATGACTTCCGGTAATCCCGCATTTGACTGCCGGTTCCAGAGAAAACTCCACGCCATGCAGCCCCATCCGATTCAAACGCGCAATGACCTCCTCCGGCGCAGGATGCTGTTCCAACAACGCCGCTGCCAGCATATCTCCGGCAGCTCCCATATTACATTCCAGATACAGTGTTTTCATCTCGTCCTCCCAAATGATTGATCATGCTGGCCAGATATCCGGCCCCAAATCCATTGTCTATATTCACCACGCTGACCCCGCTGGCACAGGAATTTAACATGGACAACAATGCCGTCAAGCCATGAAACGCCGCCCCGTATCCCACGCTGGTGGGTACTGCGATCACCGGACAGTCCGCCAGGCCGCCGATCACGCTGGCCAAAGCGCCCTCCATTCCCGCGATGGCAATGATCACGCGGGCGGACATAATCTCATCCATATGCGCCAAAAGCCTGTGCAGTCCTGCCACGCCCACATCATACAGTCTTGCGACCTCATTTCCAAACACCTGTGCTGTCAGCGCCGCCTCTTCCGCCACCGGCATGTCACTGGTGCCGCCCGTGGCCACCACGATCTTGCCTGCTCCGTCCGGCGCCGGCATCTCGCCCACGATCCCGATACGGCTGAGCGCATCGTACTTGAGCGAAAGCGTCTCTCCCACAATTTCCGCCGCCTGAACGCTCATGCGGGTGATCAGAATAGTCTCCTGCCCGTGTTTCTGCATAGCCAGCGCAATCTCCCGAATCTGCTCCGGCGTTTTCCCCGCCCCGTAGATCACCTCAGCAACCCCCTGGCGTACCGCCCGATGATGATCCAACTTCGCAAAACCCAAATCTTCAAAGGGCGCTTCCCGCATCTGGAGCATTGCGTCATCTATCGTGATTTTTCCTTCCGCCACCTGTGTGAGCAGAAGGCGCAGTTTCTTTTTATCCATTATTGATCCCTCGTTTCCATATCCAGCAAGACCGCCGGAAAATCTGGTTTGAGTGCAGTAATTAACTCCCCCCGCCTCTCTAAAAACAGCTCTAATTGATCAGACAAAAGTTGCACCCGGGCGGCATCGTGAAAGATCCGCACGCGAAAATCCGAAAATCCCATGGAGAAAAGCTGTTCCTCCGCCCGCTCGATCTTCTGCAGCAGATCAAGACAAAGCCGCTCTCCCGCGGGCACTCTGGTGGCAAGACAGGCATACGCAGGCTTATCCCAGGTAAACAATCCCGCCTCCCTTGACAGACGGCGGATATCCGCCTTGGTCAACCCACATTCCCTGAGAGGAGACCTCACCTCCAGCTCCCGCAGCGCCCGCATACCGGGTCGGTCCGCGTCCAAATCGGAAGCGTTGGTGCCGTCCAACAGCAGCGAATACCCGTCCGCCAAAGCCTGTTCCCGCAATCGCCCAAAGAGGGCCGCCTTGCAGTAGTAACAGCGATCGGGCGGGTTGGCCGCCACATTCGCTTCTGACAAAATATCATATTTGATCACAGTCAATTCTACCTTCAACTCATCCGCAAGCTTCTTTGCGTCCGCCAGCTCAAAAGCGGGCTGAAAAGGGGTATGAATAAAATAGGGGCGAATATCTGCACCGCTCTTTACTCCCGCATAGAGCAGATACGCCGAATCCACACCGCCTGAAAATCCCAAAGCGGCTTTTTGGTGAACCGCAAAAAACTCATGTAGCTCCATCATTCATTCCTCCCAGATAGACGCCGATTGCTTCCACATCGGCGGCGTCCATGATTTCCTTATCATACAAGAGCTGCTCGGACGGGCCTTGTGCGAACACTTTTCCACGGCGCAAAAGAACCGATCGGGAACAAACTTCCGCCGCAAAAGTCAGATCATGGGTAGCAATCAGCATCGTGTGCGGCAATTCCTTCAGCACCCGAATCAGCTCACGCCGCGCCTTGGGATCCAGAAATGCCGTAGGTTCGTCCAATGCCATCACGGAAGGCTTCATTGCAAGGACCGTGGCCATCGCCGCCATACGCTTTTCGCCGCCGGACAGTTTCAGCGCGGTTCGATCCCGCAAATGCTCGATATGCAACAACTTTAGCCTGTCCTCCACCCGATATCTGACGCTCTCCTCATCCAAACCCAAATTGCGGGGGCCAAAAGCAATATCGTCATAGATCGTGGGCAAAAAAAGTTGGTCGTCCGGATCCTGAAACACAATCCCCACTTTCGTCCGAATCTTTGCCAGCGTATCCTTGCCCAGACGTATGCCGTCCACCGTGACGCTGCCTGTCCCCGGCAAGATCCCCACCAAAGACAAGATCAGCGAACTCTTACCCGCTCCGTTGGCGCCAATCAGCGCAAGGCGCTCCCCCGACTCAATCGTCAAACTCAGATCATCGACCGCCACCGTTTTGTCCGGATAGCTCACCGTCCAGTCTCGTATCTCTATCACGTCAACCATCCTCCCAGCAATAAAGGCACATCCCAAAAACGAAACGACAGGGAAAGACCTCCCCAAAACAATAGAAACGCCCAGTCCGCGCCGCGCCACTTCACAGGCTTTCTCTTCCTGTCCTGCAGCGCATAACCTCTGCACTGCATAGCCTGATGAACTCTTTCCGCCCGATCCGCGCTGCGCAAAAGAAGCTGCCCCACGAACGGTGCAAACTGCCCGGGAGTCGGCCATTTTGCACCGTTCCCTCGCAGTCTGAACGCCGTCACCATGGAGACCGCCTCCTCACCCAACACACCGATATAGCGATAGATCATCTCCAACAGCGTCACCAACATTTCCGGCATATGCAGACGGCGCAGTTGTTCCATCAATCTGGAAAAAGGCGTGACCGCGGCCAAGATCAAGACCGCGCTGACGCAGAGCAATGTGCGAAACAACAACGTCCACAGAGACAACGCTCCTAAACTGACCGTCACTCCCCCCAAGACAAAAGCCGGGTCACGGTCAAAGATCAGATTGCTGATGCCTGCAAACAGACAAAAAGGCAGGGCCACCGCCGCTCGCTTTAGGACCATCCCAAAAGGAATCTCCGCCAACACCATGACCATGATGGGATAAAACAGATACGGCGCCAGTCTGACCGCACTGTAACGGTCAAAAGAGATCACACAGAGCAGATAGATTCCCGTCACTCCCATCTTGGATAACGGATGAATACGGTGGATCGAAGTGCTGCCCGCAGATAACTGCTCCAACGAATAGATTTCATTTATTTTACTGCGGATATCCGCCAATTCCACCACTCCCTACAGAATTACTCTGCGTCTTTAATGCCTTGCGGCGTTTTAAAAATGCCGCCGCTCCTCCGGCGGCTCCCGCCAGAATAAAAGTCATAAGCGCTCCCACAATACCCGAGACGCTTGTGCCTTTTCCCTCTCCTGCGGCAAAATCGTAATCCGGCAAGATCGCAGCGCTCTCCTGTAAGGATGCCGCAAGATCGTATACTGCGCCGTCCCGCTCTAACTCTGTCGTCCCGCTGGTGCGCTCCATGGACCACTCCAATCCGTCAGGATTGCCGGAGGCGTACAGGGACAGTCCGCCTCCCACGACCACCGCCAGGATTGCCAAAACAATGACCGTCTTTTTCAGGGAAATCTTTTCATTGAGAGGTGTGCGCGAGACCGCGCTCTCCAACAGTTCCGGACGAGTCTGGTGAACATAGAGAAATACGCCGGCCGTTATCACGCCTTCCACCAGGCCGATCGCCAGATGAATGGGCTGCATCAGACTGACAAATACCGAAAAAGGCAGCTCCGTCACACCGGAAGCCAAGGTCTCAAGCACCACGCCAAAAGCGCCCAACTGCAGACCGAGCACCGCTGACAGGATCGCCGCAAAGCTGATCCTGCCCGCGGTCTGACGACCCTTCATAAGCGGGCGGAATAAAAGTGGATATACGATCAGACACGGGATCACTCCCATATTAAAGATATTGGCTCCCAGCGCCAGAAGTCCGCCGTCGGCAAAGAGCAGGCATTGGATCACCAGCACCGCGGACAGCGTCAACAGTGCCGGAAACCCGTCCAGCAGTCCCGCTAACAGGATCCCGCCTCCGATATGTCCGCTGGAACCTGTGCCGGGGATAGTAAAATTGATCATCTGCGCCGCAAAGACAAAAGCGCCGGACACCGCCATCAGCGGCAGCTTCTTCTCTGACAGCTCCTCCGCTTTGATCTTTTTGGTCGAGTATGCGATCGCACCGGCGCTGACCGCATACATTGCGCCGCCCACCGCGGGCGACAATAAAGCATCTGCCATATGCATAGGACATGTTCCTCCCAAAATTTTGATATGTCATCGTGCCAAAATATCAATGACAATAAAATAAGTTTACTCATTTTGGGAGGAAACGTCAACTGTCTGTCCGTTTTTTATCGCTGCACCTCAGTTGTTGGCAAACAGCGGAGTGGACAGATATCTGTCCCCTGAGTCGGGAAGCAGGACCACAATCGTCTTGCCCTGATTCTCCGGTCTGCCTGCCAAGATCGATGCTGCCTTGAGCGCCGCGCCGGAGGAGATTCCCACCAGAATACCCTCGCTGACGGCAAAGGCTCTCCCCTCCGCAAAGGCATCCTCATTCTCTATGGCAAGGATCTCATCATACACTTTGGTATTGAGCACCTCCGGCACAAATCCTGCGCCGATTCCCTGAATCTTGTGCGCTCCCGAAGTCCCCTTGGACAGGACAGGACTTCCGGCCGGCTCCACAGCCACAATCTTTACATTGGGATTCTTCTCCTTCAAATACTCTCCGACACCTGTGATGGTTCCGCCTGTACCGACACCCGCCACAAAAATATCGACCTTTCCGTCTGTCTGCTCCCAGATCTCCGGCCCCGTGGTCGCTTTGTGAACTGCAGGGTTCGCGGGATTCACAAACTGTCCCAGGATAACGGCTCCCTCGATCTCACCGGCCAGCTCTTCCGCCTTGGCGATCGCCCCCTTCATGCCCTTGGCTCCCTCCGTGAGCACCAACTCTGCGCCGTATGCCTTCAAAAGGTTCCTTCGCTCGACACTCATCGTATCCGGCAGGGTCAGGATCGCCCGATATCCCTTTGCCGCAGCCACGGAAGCAAGACCAATCCCAGTGTTTCCACTGGTAGGTTCAATGATGGTCGCCCCCTCCTTCAGGATCCCCTTCTTCTCCGCGTCCTCGATCATCGCCAGAGCAATGCGGTCCTTCACGGATCCCGCCGGATTGAGATACTCCAGCTTCGCAAGAATCGTGGCATCTTTCACACCCGCCTTCTTTGCGTATCCGTTCAATTTCAGGATCGGCGTCTTGCCGATCAACTCCAATGCGCTTTCTTTGATTTGACTCATAATGATTCCCTTCCCTTCTTTTTTATAATTCCTATCTTTCCCGTAGGTTTAATATGTTATCTGTTAATAAGTATTGTACTGCACTGTTTTTATTTTGTCAATCTCTTTTCTAAAATATCTATCTGTCCAGTAACAGTTTAGCCATAAAATAGTTGTTTTTTAGCCAAAATCGTAGCAAGTGTCATTGTGCGGACGGTATATTCCAACGCAGACACGCTTTCGCTGCACCTCGCTCGTAGCGGTACATAAGCTGCTAAAAGACAGCAGCTAAGTACCGACGGCTCGCTAGCGTCTGCTTTTGGAGTATACCATCCGCACAATTCGGATTACAGCAATCGTTAAAAACCATCTGATATTGCCGGATACTTAGCTCCAGCGGGGTAATTGTTCCCATGAGGAACCGTTGAAACACGTCGGCACTTAGCTGACGTACTTTGTCAGCTTATGTGCCGCTACGTGTTTCATCGAGTGCAAACGTGTCCGAATGGGAATGATTACCCCGCTGGAGCGTAACTTTCCGTAACTTTCCGTAACTTTCTGACGACTTCAAAAGGCTGAACTATTACATCCGTTCAACGCCTCCCGCAATCTCTCAAGCGCCTCCGCTAAGATCTGTCTGGGACAAGCCACATTGATCCTCTGAAAACCCTCGCCGCATGCGCCAAAGATCTTACCGCTGTCCAACCACAGCTTTGCCCGATGCACGATCAAATCCTCCAGCTCTTCCGCGTTCAGGCCGGTCCCTCTGAAATCAAGCCACACCAGATAGGTTCCCTCATGCTCGACCATACGGACGCCCTGCAAATTTTCTTCCACATACTTTTTCGTAAATGCGATATTGTCCCCCACATAGGAGAGCATTGCCTGATACCATTCATCGCCATTTTTGTAAGCCGCTTCACATGCCGCCAACCCCAAAGTACTCAGTTGGCTCGTCCCCGCCGCATCCAGCTCCTTACAGAATTTCCGCCGCAATGCCGGATTGGGGATCAAAATATTAGAAATGCACATGCCGGCGAGATTAAAAGTCTTGCTCGGGGAAGTACACACAACACAGATATCCTCATACTCCTTTTTCAGTCCTGCAAAGACAAGATGCTTTCCCTGAAACACAAAATCCTGATGAATCTCATCGCTGACCACTGTCACGTGATGCTTCACACAGATGTCTCCCAACCTGGTCAGTTCTTCTCTGTTCCAGACTCTCCCCACCGGATTGTGCGGATTACACAAAAAGAACAGTTTGATATGTTCCTCCTTGATCTTGCGCTCAAAATCCGCAAAGTCAATGTGATAGCGGTTGTCCTCTCCCAGATATAAGGTATTGCTCACCACTTTTCTGTCATTATCTCGGATCACTTCCGAAAATGGATAATACACCGGCAACTGGACCAGCACGCTGTCTTGCGGCTCCGTGTACGCCTTCACCGCCATCGCCAGAGCAAATACCACTCCGGGTGTTTTCACCAACCAGCTTTCCTGTATCTCCCAATCATGGCGCCGCCTCATCCAATCCTGCACAACCTCAAAATATGGCGTCGCGACCTCGCTATAGCCAAAGATTCCATGTTTTATGCGTTCTGTCAACGCATCCTCCACATAGGAGGACGTGGCAAAATCCATGTCGGCCACCCACAGCGGTAGAACATCCTCGGGCATCCCCCGCTTTTTCGCAAAGTCATATTTCAGACAACAGGTATTTTTTCTGTCTATGATCCTGTCAAAATCCAAATTTCTCTCAGCCATGCACTTCTCCTTCTATCTTCCGAAAAACCTTGTCCAACTCTTCCAGCAAATCCTTTGCATCCTCAATTCCCACCGAGAGACGGAGCGTGCTTTCGGTAATTCCGTTTTTCTCACGGACATCTTTGGGCACATCCGCATGTGTCTGAGTGGTGGGATAAGTGATCAGCGTCTCGACGCCTCCCAGGCTCTCCGCATACTTGATCATGCGAACCTTCTCCAAAATCGACAGGGCAAATTCCCTGCTCTCAAGCTGGAATGTGATCATCGCGCCAAATCCTCTGGCCTGTTTCTTCATAATCTCATGCCCCGGATGTTCCACAAGTCCCGGATAGATCACCTTTGTCACCGCGCGCTGCCCTTTTAACCAATCGGCGATCAGGATCGCATTTTGCTGCGCTCGTTCCATGCGAATCCCCAGCGTCTTGATCCCCCTTAAGATCAGCCAACTGTCGAAGGGCGCAAGTCCGGCTCCCGTCGTCTTGATCAAAAACCGAAATTTGGAACGAATATCCTCTCTGTTTGTGACCAAAAAGCCCGCCAGGGTGTCGTTATGTCCGCCAAGATACTTTGTGCCGCTGTGGACCACAATGTCTGCCCCCAGATCCAGAGGATTCTGAAAATAGGGTGAGAGAAAGGTATTGTCCACGATCAACAGCAGATTATATTTCCTGGCGATCTGCGCCAGCGCCGCTATATCTGTCACATTCATCATCGGGTTGGTGGGCGTCTCAATATAGATCGCTTTCGTGTTCTCCTCGATATAGCTCTCCACATTCTCCCGATAACAGTCGATGCTTGAGAAACAGATCCCATTTTTTGCAGATATATTGTTGAAAAGCCGGATGCTGCCCCCGTACAGATCCGCATCCACGATCAGATGATCTCCCGGCTCAAACAACTCCATCATCAAAGAGATCGCCGCCATTCCCGTCGCGAGCGCCAGCGCGTCTATCCCATTTTCCAGTGACGCCATAATCTTTTCCAAATGCTCTCTGGTGGGATTCTGCAATCTGCTGTAGTCATATCCGGTGCTTCTCCCCACACCCGGATGCGCGTAGGTTGCAGTCTGAAAGATCGGATAGCTGATCGCTCCATAATGATTGACTAATCCCTCTTCCTCCTCCAAGTGCAGACACCTTGTCGCAATTTCTCTTGCCATATCAATTCCTCCTGCATGTTTATACTTGTCAATTCCCATCTGATTAGTATACAATAGACTATAACACATCAAACAGACAAAAGCAAGACCTGTTACAAATTTTCAAGTTGGAACTGGAACCCTTACTTCACTCTTGTGAAAAGCACCTCCATGCCCTATAATGGAACATATCATTTCCTTTTGAAAGCGAGGTTGTGCTCATGTGGATTGCAGATCATTGGCAAGATTATGAGATCATAGATACCAGCGACGGTGAAAAATTAGAACGGTGGGGGGATTATCTGCTCGTGCGCCCCGATCCCCAGATCTTATGGAATACCGGCCATGAAGATCCCCGCTGGAAACAGAAAGACGGACATTATCACAGAAGCGCAAAGGGCGGGGGCGAATGGGAATTTTTCCATCTCCCTGACGAATGGACCATCCGTTATCCTCTGGATGCCGCCACCCTGACCTTCCACCTCAAACCCTTCAGCTTCAAGCACACAGGACTTTTTCCGGAGCAGGCGGTCAACTGGGAATGGTTTTCCAGACTCATCCGAGATGCAAAGCGCCCACAGGATAGTCCCCTAAAGGTCTTAAATCTGTTCGCCTACACCGGCGGCGCCACTTTGGCCGCAGCCGCATCGGGAGCCACTGTCACACATGTGGACGCCTCCAAGGGAATGGTCTCCTGGGCAAGAGAAAACGCCGTCTCATCCCATCTCGGGGAAGCTCCCATCAGATGGCTGGTGGACGACTGTACCAAATTTGTGGAGCGAGAGATCCGCAGAGGCAATCGTTACGACGGCATCATCATGGATCCGCCTTCCTATGGCAGAGGCCCCAAGGGCGAGATTTGGAAAATGGAAGATAATATCTGGCATTTCCTGGAGCTGACTGTACAACTGCTCTCTGAAAATGCCCTGTTCTTTTTGATCAATTCCTATACCACAGGGCTGCAGCCCGCGGTACTCTCCTATCTGTTAAACACCGCCATCGCCAAAAAGCGAGGCGGCTATGTGGCATCCGGCGAGATCGGCCTGCCGGTGGCGGACAGCGGTCTGATCCTCCCCTGTGGAGCGGCGGGAAGATGGAGCCAAAACCCGCTATAACACATATTTTGACATCCAGGGGATCCGGCGAAGTATCCACGCCACGAGGATGGACAGGCCCAAAATCACTGTATAAAAGCAAGGGAGCGACAGCCAGATCGGAAAATCCAACAGCGTGATATGCAGGAATTTATACGCAAAGTTTACAAAAATCGGATGCACCAGGTACACAGCGAAACACAGCGAACTCATTTTAACCGCCGCTTCTGTCACGCTGGGAGCGCGCTCTGCGTCAGTTTCCCTGTTCCAGGCAAGATAGAAGATCGCCAGAGACCAGAGCACGGTAAACGGATAGTTGTATGCCATCTGCATCTCATAATCTCCCACCAGACGGCTTATCGCCATCCCCACGGGCAAAATGACCGCAGCCGCCATGTTGACGCTCCGCAGTTTTCGCACTTTTGTATTTTGAGAACACTTTCCTGTCACAAAAAGATATCCGCACAGATAATAGAACAGATAGATCCCTGCGTCCGGCGGCATCACCGCCTGTTCCCACGCAAACAGTTTTTGCAGATAGGGATAAATACTACAGCCGGCCGCCAGTATCCCCAACACTATGTACAACAGCCATGCCGGACAATTCTTCAACAGATACTTCAACGCCGGTGTTATCAGGTAAAGTCCCAGTATCATGTACAGATACCACAGATGGGACCAGCTCTGCCCCCGCAGCACCATCATCACACTCTCCCAAAGCATCCACGGCTCAAAGACCTGCGTCGTGGAGATCAGCTCCATACAAGCGAAAGGCACGCCAAACAAAAACAGAGCGAGCACGATCCGCCCACAATATTTCCATAGCATCTGCCACAATGTGATCTTCCGTCTCGGATCTAAAAACAGATATCCTGATATCAATAAAAAGATTGGCACGCACCAAGTGATGAGATCCTTCACTACCATAAATACCGTCAATTCCGCCGGATAAGCGCTCATATCCGTGTTGTCCCACACTCCTGTGACCGTGTGCATCAACACCACGGCACTGGTGGCTGCAATGCGAAGGATATCCAAAAAAATTTCCCTGTTTCCTATTTTATCCTCTTTTTGCTCTATATCCGCCCACTCATTACTCATTTTAACTGCTCCATCGTTCCTCTCTCACTACTATAACTAACTCCGATCAAATCCGCAAGCGAATTTGCGCGAAAAATCTTAACGTTTTCTTTATGCCCAAATACTGCTCTGTTTCCTTGAAATACGCTATAATGATCTATAATATTACTCTATAATATTACAATTGTGTACAAAGGAGAAAGCCATGAATCAAAAACTTCAAAGTGTTCTACTCAGAAAAAAGCATCCCTATAGCTTTCTTTTTTCCATGCTCTACATGGGAGCCGCCATCGCGGTCTGTTCCCGTCTTTTGCCCGAAAATATCATTGCCATCCCTCTGCTCTTCGCCCTTTCTATCATTATAGCCTTAGTCTCCGACATGGCAATCCAGCTCGCTATCCAAAAAAGTCTGCTGGCGGAAAGAGATCAGCTTCTTTCAGAAAACGAGCTGGAGAAAATGCGCGCCAATCTGCTCCGCGCCATATCCCATGATCTGCGCTCCCCTCTCATCGGCATCATCAACAGCAGCTCTCTGATCCTGGAACAAGGAACCTGCCTGGCCGAGGCTGAGAAACAGAGATTGATCGTCAATATTTGCGAAGATTCCACCTGGCTCCTTCATATGGTGGAAAATCTGCTGACGATCACCCGTATTCAGGACAACGAGCGCCCCTTGTCCATCATCACCAGCGAAGAATCGGTGGAAGAGGTCGTCTCCGAGGCCTTGCAAAAACTGTCATTGCGTTATCCGGATGAGCAAATTCAGGCAGAAGTACCCGAAAAACTCATTCTTCTGCCTATGGACGCCATTTTGATAGAGCAGGTCATCATCAATCTGCTGACCAACGCCATCGTGCACGCCCATAGCACCCGTCCCATTGAGATCATCGTGAGCGACAGTTTTCAGGCCGTGATCTTTACCGTGCGCGATTACGGAACGGGGCTTCCCACGGAAAACATGAATCACCTTTTTGACGGTGTTCTCCGCACGCCTGCACGTCCTGACAACCGCGGCAAGGGCTCCGGCATCGGTCTCTCAATCTGCAAGACGATCATCGCCGCCCACCACGGCACGCTACACGGCAAAAACCATGCGGAAGGCGCGGAATTCACCTTCACTCTTCCAAAGAATCAATCCTAGGAAAGGAATCGTATGAACACTAAGATCCATACCCTGTTAATTGATGATGATAGGAACGTGAGCGCACTGATCTCCTCAATCCTGACAGCCAATAATTATCAGGTTATTGCCGCGTTCTCCGGAAAAGAGGGCTTGAGCCTGGCGGCCTCATTCTGCCCTGATATCGTCCTGCTTGACTTAAATCTTCCTGACATCAATGGCTATGAGATCATAAAAAGCATCCGTTCCTGGAGCAACATCCCCATCATCGTCATATCGGCACACAATGAAGAACAGGAAAAGGTAACCGCCTTTGATCTGGGCGCCGACGACTATATCACAAAACCCTTTGGCACGGCGGAGCTGGTGGCCCGCGTCCGCACCTCTTTGAGACACAGCCACCCCGTCGCACAAAATCACATTTACAAGGCGCACGATCTGCAGATCGACTTTGAAAAACGCCTGATCCTCCTGGCGGGCAAACAGGTTCATCTGACGCAGATTGAATACCAGCTTTTGACGCTGCTGGCGGAGAACTCAGGTCAGGTAGTGACCTATCGCTATCTGATGAGCAATATCTGGGGGCCTTACATAGACAACAACAATCAGATCCTAAGAGTCAATATGGCGAATATTCGCCGTAAGATCGAGAAAAATCCGGCGCAGCCCGAATATGTTTTCACAGAGATCGGCATCGGTTACCGCATGTTGGAGGCGGATGCCGACTGACGCCGCAGCTCCTTTAAGCTTTTCACAAGCAGCGGCACTTCAAACAACAGCATGACGATCCAGCCAGCCATATTCGCCCAGGCCAGACTGACAAAACCTAACTTTGCCACATAGAGCAAAAAGAACACGGCGGCCACCCTGCCCAGCATATTCATAAAGGTGCTGTACAGCGTTACCTTCAGGTCTCCGATCCCCCTGAAGAATCCCTGGATGCCGTTGGTCAACCCCGGCAAGAGATAAAGGAACGCGATCAAACGCAGATATCCCACGCCAAGCTCCACCACAGACGCTGACTCGTTCTCAGCAAACAGACCCATGATCCAGGGAGCAGCGGTAAAAATGACTGCCAGCAAGAACAGGGAGTAGATCATCTCGATCCAGATGCCGCCCTGAAACCCTTTTCGGATCCGCTCCTTGTGACCCGCCCCTTTATTTTGCGCGATAAAGGTGGTCATGGCATGGCCGATGTTCTGCTGGGGCGTGTAGGCAAAATCATCCACACGGTTGACGGCGGCAAAAGCGGCGATCACACTGACCCCCTGCGTATTCACCATTGTCTGAATCAGGATCTTTCCGATCTGGAGACAGACCTGCTGCATGGCGCTGGTGCTGCCATATCCCACCGTCCTGCGCAATAGGCTTCTGTCGAACACCAACCACTGTCTGCCCATACACAACAAGGGCACTCGAAAATAGATATACACGCCGCAGCACAGACAACAGAGCGCTTCGCTGAGCACAGTGGATATGGCGCTCCCCGTGACGCCCCATCCTAAAACCGCCACCAGAACTACATCCCCCGCAATGTTGATCAGCGCGCTGAACATCAGAAAATACAACGGCGTCCGACTGTCGCCCAGAGCGCGCATGGTATTGGCCAGAAAATTGTATACAAAGGTAAAAATCAGACCCAGAAAAATGATCCGAAGATAGGCGGACGCTGGAGCGATCACATCCTCCGGCACCCGTATCAGACGCAGCACAGGTTTGGCAAGCAATATCATAAGGGCAGAAAACACCACGGCAAATGCACAGCCTGAAAGCAGCGTCGTGCTGATCTGCCGTCTGAGCAGGGCGTAATCCTTGGCGCCATACTGAGAACTCATCAGCACACTGGCTCCCATGCACATGCCGCTGATCAGCAAAATCGCCAGATTCATAATGGGAGTGGAGGTTCCCACCGCCGCCAGAGCGTCCTCCCCCACATACCTTCCCACGATCACTGAGTCCACCGCATTGTAGGTAAGTTGGAGCAGATTCCCCAACACCAGCGGAATGGTGAACGCCACCAACGGCAGGATCACCTTTCCCTGGGTCATATCATGTCCCTTTATCTCTTTTCTCTCTTCGCTCCGGTCCATCAGACAGCCTTCTTTCCCAATCGGTGTTTTTTCCATACCCTATATTTTACAAAAGAAGGCTGCCCTTGTAAACCGTTTAAGAGACAGACAGGAACATTTTAGAAATCTCTTCAGGCGTTCCCTCTCCCGTATATTGTACCACCACGCCGCTGTCATAGACAACTGCCACAGTAGTGTGGACGCTGAATATCTCTGCCGTCAAGTTCTCTGATGTAACAAATGTTCTATCCTCTTTTTGTTCCGGCCACATGCGGTTGATCTGCTCCTGCAAATCGGCGTCCCCCTGCGATTTTGCGGCTGCACAGCAATCTGTGATCCGCAAAACAATATCCCTCACATCAGAGCCTCCGGCATTTTGAAAGGACAACTCGATATCATAACCTCCGCCCTCCTGCTCCCGCAGAATGAGGCACTCGACAAACTGATATCCTTCCGGCAGCGTCTTCGGAATATACGCTCCCACAACGTCTAACTCCCTCGCCGCCTCAAGCGTGATCGCCTGATACCCGGTCATCTTCTGACTATACTCAGCTATGGCGGAGACATTGTCACGAGCAACATCCTCCTCCATTTCCTGCTGTACGCTTTCCTTCGTCGCAGCGGCGGACATGCCGTTCATACTGTCGGCAGCGGCAGCCGTACTGCCCTCTTCCGCCAATCCCGCGCCGGAAAACGCCTCCTCGGGAGCAACCTGCGCCATGCTTTCATTGCTCTGCACCGCACAGCTATCTTCCGATCTGCCGCTATCGCCTGCACCGCCCGCAGATTCGTTGGAACTCTCCGTTTTACTCCCATCATAAGAAAATCTGCCGACACTGTACGCGGATACTCCCAGCACCAAAAAGACAAAACAGGCCGCCAGATACTTCCCATACCGCCACACAAACGCACGTCCCCCCTGCTTTTTGCGGTCTGCGGACGCTCCGGCCGCCTCGCTGCGCGCAAGCAGCTCTTCGTCCACCCCCGACAAAGCCTCCATCAGGCGAAACGCCTTCTCTTGCATTTCCTCATGTATCACCGCACTCATATCACGATTCCCTCCTGTTCCAGGTAAGCCTTCAGTTTTGCTCTAGTGCGAAACAAGGATGTCTTGACTGTGTTCAGCTTCATATTGTAGCGTTGGGCAATCTGCGCATATTCCTCCACATACCAATACCTGCGCAGGAATACATTGCACTCCTTCTCCGGCAGCGTGTGGAGAAATCGATCTATCATGCGGGACAACTCCGCCGTCTCCACCGCATCCTCCATGCTATACGCCGTAGGCACACACTCCACCAACTCATCCAGCGCCAGTTCCATCGCTCCACTTCCTCTCTTTGCCGCGCGTTTCCTCTTGAGCAGATCCAGTGACAGATTCCTGGTGATCGTTCCCAAAAAGATCGCCAGCCTGCACGGACGACTGGGCGGTATACAACTCCACGCCCTCATCCAGGTGTCGTTGACACACTCCTCCGAATCCTCCCTATTGCGCAGGATATTAAAAGCGATGCTATGACAATATCTCCCATAGCTGCTCTGCGTCTCGTGGATTGCCCGCACGTCTCTCTCCCAATATAGATCCAGTATTTCTGCGTCTTCCAATCCCTCATCCTCCGTTTTACCAAACTATTTCCACATAGCGACGGCCGTAAAAAAGCCGCCTATAGTTACATAGACGACTCTTTTTTCAAAAAGTTCTCACAATCGGCAAGATCTTTTACAACTTCTCCCGCCAAAATCAGTCCCGCCACTGATGGCACAAATGCCACACTCCCCACGGGGGCGTCCGTCTGCGGCTTCAGCGCCTTCTCCGTGGAATACACCACCTTCAGCTTTTTCACGCCTCTCTTTTTCAGTTCTCTGCGCATGACTCTCGCCAGGGGACAGACCGATGTCTGATAAATGTCCGCCACCTGAAACTGCGTGGGATCCAGCTTATTCCCTGCCCCCATGCTGCTGATCACATTCGTCCCCGCCTCTTGGGCGCGCAGGACAATATCGATCTTGGCCGAGACCGTATCCACCGCATCCACCACATAACTGTACCGAGAAAACGAGAATGTCTCCGCCGTCTCCGGCAGATAAAAACAATTCCGCACTTCCACCTGCGCCTTCGGATTGATGGAAAGAATACGATCCCGCATCACATCTCCCTTGTATTTCCCCAGCGAATCCTCTGTAGCTATGATCTGTCTGTTGAGATTACTCATACAGATCTTGTCATGATCCACCAGGACAAAACTGCCCAAGCCGCTGCGCGCCAAAGCTTCCACCACATAGCCTCCCACGCCGCCCAGGCCAAATACCGCTACCCTTGCCTCCCGCAGACGTTTCATCCCTTCTTTTCCTATCAATGACTCCGTTCTGACGAACCGCTCCGACATAACACTTGCCTTCTCTTTCCCGTATATTACTGTCTGCCCTGAATATGGTTCATTGTACCATGATTACAGACCAATCATGGTATTTATGGCCATCCGGCCGTTTCCTGCCTTGAATATGGTCACATTTTACCATGATTACAGACCAATCATGGTATTTATGGCCATCCGGCCGTTTCCTGCCTTGAATATGGTCACATTTTACCATGAAACCTCTATCGGGTCAATTAATAAAGACTATACTGCTATTTTTCCGCAAAATCCGCCAGCGTCCCGAAGGTGTACCCCATCTCCTCCCATCTGGTGAGCAGCTCATCCAAAATCTCTCCGTTGGTCTTGGAGGTACTGTGCAGCAACACAATCGCGCCGGGATGGATGCGGGAGGTCAGCTTTTCAAAGGCCTCCTCATGGCTGGGTTGACTGTCCTGATTCCAATCTACATAAGCGAGGCTCCAAAAAAAGGTGGAATACCCCAATTCCTGCGCCATCTGTAAGTTCTGCGTGCTGTACTTTCCCTGGGGCGGGCGATAATAACTCGCCAACTCCTGCCCCGTGATCTCTTGAAACAGCGACGCCACATCATCCATCTCTTTCTGGAACGCCGCCTGGTCAGAGATGGCGGACATGTCGGGGTGATGATATGTATGGTTGCCCACCGTATGACCTTCGGCTCGTGTCAAGACATACATAAAAAATTTTTTCTTTCTCACTCCTTAAAATTCCATATGATCTCCATGGTATCTTTCCCACTGACTTTTACCGCTTTCACAAGGTCTTCCAGCATTTCCCGTGTCAATTCTTTTATAAAAGCATACCGTCCCAGATCCGCCGTTTCTTTTCCTCTGTTCAGTACCGTCTCCGCCAGCATCTCAGACAACTTTGCATACTCCTTGACTGCCTCCTCCTGTTGCCTGGATATTTCCTTCTTCCAAGATAAGTATTCCTGTTTCTGAATACGGCCTTCTGCATAGTCCTCAAAGGCAGCCGCCTGTCTGGCCTTGCATTTTTCCACCATTCTATGACATTCCTGCAGCCTCTCCCGCAGTAAGTCTTCTTCCGTCTGTCCATTTGACCTTACTTCTCTGTCATGCTGTGCAAGCTGTGCCTGAACCCTAATTGCCTGTACCAAGCTTTCTTCCAACTGGCTTTCTTCCATATAAACCTCTTTACAAGGCGCTTGGGGCAATGCCCGCCTGGTGATACAATAGTAATAGGGCTCTTTCACATTGCTCCTGGTCAATGCCCTGCCGCAGTATGCACACTTTACAAGTCCCCTGAATTTTTGGTATGGTTTTACCGGCTTTTTCATGCACCGGCAATGTCTTAGAACCCGCTGCGCCTGATTAAATATTTCCTTTGTCACAATAGCCTCATGGGCATCTTCCGCTATGATCCATTCCTCTTTTGGCAGAAGTTTGGATACCTTCGAGGACACATCTTCCTTCGCCCTGACATGGCTGACCAAACGGCCTGTATACCGTTCATCACATAACGTGCGCCTCACATTCTCCCTGGTCCAGCAGACGGTATCTCCTGCCACTTTCCAACTGTGTCCCTCATCAGTGTGGTTCTCCCTCCGGTACATTAGCGGTGACGGTATCCCGTCGCGGTTCAATGCCACCGCGATATCTGTAGGAGAAATACCCTCTGCCGCCATCTGGAAGATCCTCCGGACCACATCCGCCGCTGGCTCGTCAACCTCAATTTTTCCCTTTGCGGCATCCGACCTCTTATAGCCGTAAAACTCAATACTCCCCTGGTATTCTCCCCTGCGCATCTTCGTATGCTTGACTGACTGAATCTTCTCCGACACGTCACGACTATACATTTCATAAACCAAAGCTTTTAGGGATACATCCAGACTGACAGAACTGCCAAGCCCCTGCCCACTGTCATACCCCTCATTCACGGCTATAAATCTCACTCCCAAAAACGGGAATATCTGGTCAAGGTAATCCCCCACTTCCACCAGATTTCTGCCAAAACGGGAAAAATCTTTTACCATAATACAATTCACCGTTCCGCCGGCCAGGGAAAGCAGCTTTTGCAATCCCGGACGTTCAAAGCTGACGCCGCTGTATCCGTCATCACAAAACTCCAGTATATTCCAGCCGTTAAATTCCTCATGGCTTTTCACATAATCCATAAGGAGCGCCCGCTGGTTCGCAATGCTGCAGCTCTCCCCCTCATACGCATCTTCGCTGGAAAGGCGCATATAAAGTGCAATCGTCTTCAAACTTCCACCTCCCCGCTTCTCCCCAAGGCATCTGCTTCCGTATGGTCTTCTCCGCCAAGCCTCCCCGATTCTTTTGCAAGCCGGATAAATTCATCCTGGAAATTCCAAACAATCTGAACCTCATTGTAGCCGGAAACTTTGATAACCTGAATCAGTTCAAGCACCATTTGTCGGGAAATTTCCAAATCTTTGGAAAGCTTCCCTGTTCCAGCAGTCTCCTTTGCCGTCCTGTACTTTTTCAACACAGCGATCCATTTATTCTGCGGGGAAAAAGACTCCCTCCGCTGTTCCTCTTTCTTGAGGTTTTCCGCCCGGTTTTTCAGTCTTTCCGCTTCCTCCTCATACTGTGCTTTCAGGGACAGATACTCTGCTTTTGTCAGTGTATGGTTATTCAGAGATTCAAACAGAGAAGCCCTCAGGGATAAGTTCCTCCTGATCTTCTGCTGTACCTGTCTCTGCATATCAGCCAGCGCCTTTCCCCTTTCCTTAAACTCAGGCTTTTTCTGCAGCTTTTCCAGCATTCCCTCCAGTTCCACAGCAAGATTGATCTGTGCCTGCAAAGTCCGTATGATGCACTCTTTCAGTTCCGGCTCTCCCACGTTTTTGAGGGTGCATCCCTGACCGCCCAAGTTCTCGGCATATGTCCTACATTGGAATACATATCTGGCTGTCCCTGCGGGAGACACACTTTTATGTCTCACCATCTTTTCTCCGCAGTCTGCACAGATAATCAGTCCCTTTAAAATATTTTCCGTGGTCTCATATTTGCCCCGTATGCTTTTATAATTCCTGCTGCGCTGTTCCACCAGTTCCTGCACCTTATCAAATGTAGTCTGATCAATGATTGCCTCATGCGTATCTTTCACGATAATCCAATCCTCCTTCACATTCTTTCGGAGGGGCTGTCCGTCACTCAAAGACTTTCTGACCTTCCCCTGGGCCGTATGCCCTGCATAGGCGGGGTTCTGCAGCATGAAACGAATATGGTATGCTTTCCATATGGCGCCGGTTCCAGACGGCTCATCTTTCCTGCTGCCATGCAGGTAATGAAACATGGGCGGCGAAAGCTCTCCCTTATCATTCAGCTTTCTGGCTATCTTTACCGCCCCATCCCCTTCAAGCCGCCACTTAAAAATATCCCGCACCACAGAGACAGTCTCCGGATCAACTGCCAGCCGATGCTTATCTTCACGAGAACGCAGGTATCCATAGGGCGGATGCCCGCTGGTGATCTGCCCCTTTGCCCGCATGGTCTCAAAAGTGGAGCTGATCTTCCGGGAAATATCTTTTGCATACAAGTCATTTACAAGGTTTTTCAGGGAAATGACCATCCCATCTGCATCCCCGGAAAGCGTGTCATACCCGTCGTTCACCGCCACCAGGCGGACACCCATATAAGGAAAAATTTTTTCCAGGTAATACCCTGTCTCCACATAATTACGCCCAAAACGAGACAGATCTTTCACTACAATACAATCAATCTTTCTGTGCCGCACTTCATCCATCATCCGTTCAAAACCAGGGCGTTCAAAATCCGTACCCGTCTCACCGTTATCGTAGAACACGGCCGCCAGCCGCATGTCCGGCTGCTTTTCTATGTACTTTTCCAGCATATAGCGCTGGGTGCTTATGGATTCCCTGTTCTTCTCTTTGTCCTCCCCCTCCACGGACAGCCGCACATAGACCGCCGTATTGTAAACCTTCTCTGAGACAGCCACCAAGTTATCCTCTGTCTCTGCCAGCGCTGCTTTCCTGCTAATCCTTGCCATCTACACCGCCTCCTCTCTTGAGACGACTGCCGCTGTTCCCGGAATGATTAACTCCTCGCTGGAAACATCTGCCCCGCTTCCGGTTACGGTAGGCAGCGACTGGTTTCTGCCCACGCTCTCTATCAAAGATAGGGTCCTCTCATAGCTGTCTTGGTATTTGAACCTGATTCTGATGCGGCAGTCCTCAAATATATCAATCCGCTCGATCAGCATGACCGCTATGTGCCGTGTCAGTTCTGTAAGGTTCTGATACTTTTTAAACTGCTCGATCCAGTATGTGCCCCCTGCGCGGCTTTGGAGCAAATCTTCCATCTCCTCCCGCAGTTTCCCCATGGCTGCCTGTGCTTCCTGCAGTTTCCCGTCATAAAGGGCTTTTAGTTCCAGATACTCTCCTTTATCTACCAGACCGTCCACCAAGGACTCATACAGAGATGTTTTCAGACGGTTATACTTATCCGCCTCCTCCTGCTTTTTCATAAGCTGCCTGTCAGTTTTCTCCACCTCCATCCGATGGTACGGCATGGCATCTATGTAATCCAGAACCCGCCCCATATCCGCCGCCTGAGCGATATGCTGCCGCAGAGCCAAAAGCACCGACTCTTCTAACTGCCCGCTGTTGATCCGGTGGCTGCTGCATTTTCCATTTGTGCGGTTATTGCCGCACATATAATAGGTATAGGTCTTTCCGTTCCGGCGCACGCTGTTGCGCACCATTGTTTCTCCGCAATCACCGCAGAACGCCAGACCGGAAAGGGGATAGACCGCCTCTTCTTTCGGTGCCACACGAGTATCCTGCAGGAGCAGACGTTCCACTGCCAGAAAATCCTCTTTCTCCACAATCGGCTCATGGCTGCTTTCCACCCGCACCCATTCCTCACTGGGTTTCAAAACCGTCTTTTTTACCTTATGGTTCGGAGTGGTCCGTTTCCCCTGTACCATAGTGCCGGTATAAAGCTCATTTTGCAGGATGCGCCCTACCGTCACCGCCGTCCATTTTGCTTTTGTACTTACCTGGAAACCGGACTGATAGCGCAGTCCGCAGAATCTCTTATATTCCAAGGGGGAAAGGATCCCCCTGTCGTTTAGCCGGTCCGCTATTCTCTGCTGGCTTGCGCCCTCCAGTTTCCACTTGAAAATATCCTTTACCACCCCGGCAGCATAATCATCCACCACTAACCTGTGCCGGTCTTTGGAGTCCTTCAGATATCCATATACAGCAAAAGAGCCAATGAAATCCCCTTTCTTACGTTTGGTCTCCAACTGACTCCTGACTTTTACCGAGATATCCCTGCAGTACGCATCGTTGATCAGGTTCTTAAACGGCACCAGAATCCGGTCGGAAGAAGTCCTGCCCTTTGCGCTGTCAAACCCATCATTGACAGCGATAAAACGCACTCCCATGGCAGGGAATATCTGATCGATGTAACGCCCCGCCTCCACAAAGTTCCTGCCGAACCGGGACAGGTCCTTGACCACCACGCAGTCGATCCGCCCCGCCTCAATCTCCTTTGCCATACGCTGGAAGCCTGGACGGTCAAAAGATGAGGTTAGATAACGTAACTTGCAAAAAACACGATAAAATCAAGGTTTATGGACAGCAGACAAAAAGGAAATGTACGCTAAAAACTGAAAATTGAATAACAACCCATGCAGGACAAGCATTTCTGCACACTTTAGACGTTCAAACATGAGCGTCTATTTTTTTACCCAAGACCAAATGAAAGGGGGC
>JAMPHU010000038.1 GCA_023663225.1 Candidatus Gastranaerophilales bacterium | reverse complement strand
GGGGTAATTGTTCCCATGAGGAACCGTTGAAACACGTCGGTACTTAGCTGACGTATTTTGTCAGCTTATGTACCGCTACGTGTTTCATCGAGCGGAAGCGTGTCCGAATGGGAATGATTACCCCGCTGGAGCGCAACTTGCCGTCAATTTCCGTAACATTCCGGCAACCTGAAAAGGCTGAATAGTTACCTTCATTCCTCAAAAATTGTTTCCTGCCACTTGACAAAATAAGCGGTATCACTATAATAATTATTAAATAAAACGTAGCAATAATGCCAAGGTGACAATATGTCAGGAGAGCAGGATAGTTTGCAGCTACCCTGCTTTTTTCTCTTTGCAACGGGAGGATGGGATCAGATATGGTTATTCCACAAAACGGCGAGAGGATCTCCAAGATCGACGCCTATTTAAATTGTGCTGAAAATTTTGCCTACAGGAGCACTTGTCTCAAGAGAAAGTACGGCGCGGTGCTCGTCAAGGAGGACGCGGTGATCTCCACCGGCTACAACGGCTCCCCGAGGGGTTTTGAGAATTGCTGCGATATCGGGGAGTGCCCCAGAATCAAGCGGGGTTACCATAAAGGCGAGGGTTACGGGATATGCCGGGCGGTACATGCGGAGGCCAACGCGCTCTTAAACTGTTCCAGGGAGCAGACCATGGGGGCGGATCTGTATCTGGCGGGCGTGAATCCGGAAGACGCCGCCGTACATCGCGCCAAGCCTTGTCCTCTGTGCGCCAGGATGATCATTCAGGCGGGCGTGAAGAATGTGATTCTGAGAGTTGGCGAGGGGCCGGACAATTATGAAGTGGTGCCCGCCGATGAGCTGGAATGGTTTTTGGAGGAATGAAAAGACAGGAGGCGCAGATGGAGATTGTGGTCGCGGATACGGAGGAAAAATTAAAGAAATGTCTGCGTATCAGGCATGAGGTGTTTACTTTGGAGCGCAAGGTTTCGGAGGAGATCGAGGTAGATCGGCATGACTGTCTCCATTCGGATTGCCGACATTTTTTGATCTTGGAGGAGGGAGAGGCTGTGGGCGCGTTTCGATGTGCGGAGGCCGACCCTGAGATTGTAAGGCTCCAGCGTTTTTGTGTCTTACAGAAGTGCCGAGGGAAAGGGGTGGCCAGAGAAGCTCTCGCCTTGGCGGAAGCGTTTTACCGCAGAGAGAAAAAGCGGCGGATCGAGATGGACGCCAAGTACGATGTGTGCGGTTTTTACGAGAAATGCGGATATGTGAGAGAGTCCGCCGTCTTTGAGGAGGCGGGAATCCCCCACGTAAAAATGGGGAAGGAATTATAGCAAAAAGAGTAGGTAACCCCGCTGCAAGCATGGCCGCTTGGCTGATTGCTAGTGGGAATAGGGGAAAGAACAGCAGGCAGCGAGAGGCGAGAAGGAGGCGTACCGTGCAGAATGAGATGAAAATGTCCGTATCTTCCATTGTGAGCAAGGATGGAAAACGGGAGATTTATGTGCTTTTTAGCGAGGGCCGCCGCAGCGCGGAGGGCAGGCTTTCCGATTACCGGATCAGTCACAGCAATGGTTTCACTGAGGAGGAGGTGGCCATGCTGGAGCAGTACATGAGGCGGGAGAAGGATACGATCCTGCGCATGGCCAAAAATATCAATGTGTTGGATGCTTTTCTGAAGGGATGAGGCGGATCCGTGGGCGTTTATGCCCCAAGCAAAGGGAAAGGAATGGATAGCAAAATGGATTTTCTGAAAGAAAAGGATAAAAAGCGACAGTTTTTCTTTACATACGGCGCATTTATCATAAACGGCATGTTGGCGCTTTCCGTCGGCTCTCTGCTGCCTTATATCCGCGATGCGAGAGGACTGGAATACGCGTTCTGCGGCCTGATCGTCAGTCTGCACTCCGTGGGCAATCTGATCTCCAGCTTTGCGGGCGGACTTTTGCCCGTATGGATCGGAAGGAAAAAGAGTATACTGATCTTTGAGACGTTTTTTGCCGTTTCCTATCTGTTGATCTTATTTTCCCACAGCAATCCGGGACTGGCGCTGGCGTTTTTGCTGACGGGTCTGGCCAGAGGAGCGGCCAGCAATTTCTGCAACGCGTCCATCAACAGTCTGGCGCCGGGCAAGGCGTGGACCATCAACGGTCTGCACGGCATGTTCTCCGTGGGAGCGTTTTTGTTCCCGATTCTTTTGACGCTTTTGACGATGATCGATGTGTCCTATTGGATCTATGCGGTCTATTTCATGCTGGCCATGGGAATCTTGGGTTGGCTTTTATATTTTATGATGCCGGTGGCAAATGACAGGCTGGAAAGAGCGGGGAGCGGCGGGAGCTTCGCGTTTTTTAAGGATCCTTTGTTTTACTTGTGTTCTCTGACGCTCTTTTTCTATCTCTGCGCGGAGCAGGGCGTGATCGGTTGGATGGTGACTTATTTTAAGGACACGGGACTTTTGGGAGAGTCGCTCTCCCAGGTCACGGCAAGCGTGCTGTGGATTATGATTTTAGCGGGACGGCTCACCACCGCCTGGGCGTCCACCAAGACACGCAAGGAAAATCTGCTGCCGGTCATGGGCGTGGCGCTGGTGCTCTTTTTCGTGCTGCTCATCTTCAGCCGCAGCACCTTTTGGATTGTGGCGGGGATCATGGGTTTCGGCTACAGTATGGCGGGTATCTACCCGACTACGGTCTCTTTTACGGGCAATCTGATCCAGAAATACCCCATGGCCTGGAATTTCATCCTGACCTTTGCCAGTATCGGTTCCATTCTCATGCCCTCCGTCATCGGGAAAATCGCGGAGGCGACCAATATCACTTATGGCATGAGTGCGATCGGCGCGGTGCTGTTGGTGGATCTTGTGTGCATCATTCTTTTGTCCGCCTATGTGCGCAGGCGGCGGATCGACTGAACCGATCATGGGGAAAGATACAAAAAAGATACATTTGTGAGATAAACTTGTCTAGGACACAGGTATAAGGGAAGGGCAAGGGTACTGACTATGTTAAAAATTTTGATCGCGGAGGATGAGGAGCCTATCGCTAATCTGATAAAAATGAATTTGACCCGCGCGGGATACAAATGTGTGTGGGCGCCGGACGGGGAGAAGGCGGCGGACTATATGTCCGGCGAGCCTTTTGATTTGGTGCTTTTGGATATCATGCTTCCCGGCGTAAACGGTTATGAACTGATGGAATACGCACAGGAGTTGAACTTGCCGGTGATCTTCCTCACGGCGTTGGGGACCACCGAAAATAAAGTAAAAGGATTGAAGATGGGGGCGGATGATTATTTGACCAAACCCTTTGAGATCGTGGAGCTGCTGGCCCGTGTGGAAGCGGTGCTGCGCCGTTACAACAAGACGGAGACGCTGATGAGTGTCTTTGACGTGGTCATCGACACCGCGTCGCGGACGGTGACGCAGAATGGCGAGAACATCAGCATGACCATGAAGGAATTTGATCTTTTGCTGCTGCTGGCCAGGAACCGCAATATCGCGCTGTATCGGGAGGCCATCTATGAAAGCGTGTGGGGCGGGGAGTACATGGGACAGAGCAGGACGGTGGATCTGCACATTCAGCGGATCAAAAAGAAGCTCCACTGGGACGACAAGATCGTGGCAGTATACAAGGTAGGGTATCGGCTTTTGGGGGAATAAAATTGAGAGAGGGCTTTTGTTTATGAGATTTGCGGACAAGCTTTTTTTCTTGATGACAGTGCTTTTGACGATTATTTTCAGCGTTTTTGGCGTATGGCTGTTGGCGTCTTATTTTCAGAGATCCGTGGACAGAGAGTTGGAGCAGGGCAATGTGGAAAGCCAGACCTTCCAATATCTTTTTGAGGTGGCATATCATTCTCTGGAAGAGTACGGGGACGGCTATGCCATTCCCAAGGCGATCGAGAGCGTGGTGAAAAATCTGGAGAAGGATGGGACGCAGCTCTTTGTGATAGGAGCCGACCAGGAATTTTATTACGGGGAGGAGACGCTTTTAAGCGAAGGGTATCTGGAACCGGTGACGGAAATGCTGGACTCTCTGGGGAATACGGAGGTCCATTCTTCGTCCGGATATGAGACGGCTAACTCTTATGTGTCGGGCATAAGAGAGCGGGAGGAGCGGTATATCCTTTTTTCCATAAGCGTCACCACGGTGGCGGGACAGGATCTCTATCTGGGACTGAGTCGGGATGTGAGCGAAGTTTACGAGGAGAGACACGCGCTCTTAAATCAATACCGCTTTACGCTTTTTGTGTTGCTTTTAATCGGCGGAATCAGCATTTACATCATGTCTCGGTACATCACCAGACCCATCCGGGCGTTAAGTCGGGTGGCGGGCCGCATCGCCTCAGGAGCGTTTGAGATGCGCTCGCACAACAATTCCCAGGATGAGATCGGTATGTTGGCGGACAGCTTTAACCGCATGGCGGACCGGCTGGTGGAGCAGATGAAGGAGATGGAGGCGGAGGCTAAGCGCAAGGAGTTGGAAGCCAAGCAGAAAGAGGATTTCACGGCGGCGTTTGCCCATGAGTTGAAAACGCCTTTGACTTCCATTATCGGATATGCGGATATGTTGAACACCATCGAGCTGGGCGAGGAGGAGCGCAGGGAGGCATATTTTTATATTTTCAGCCAGGGCAAGCGTCTGGAGAGCCTCTCCCACAAGCTCTTAGACTTGGTGAGCATGGAGAAGCATCCTCTGGTCAGCAAGCCGATCTCGGCCAGACAATTAGAGGAGAATCTGCGCGCAACGATGCGTCCCATCTTTCGGAAAAGGGGGATCAAGGGCAAGATCAGTATGGAGAAGGGCGTAATCTATGGGGACTACGAGCTGTTGCTCTCTTTGTTTTATAATCTGTTGGACAATGCCGTGAAGGCCGTGGAGGCGGACGGTTTTATTTTGATGAAGGGAAAGATGCTGGAGGAAGGGTACGAAGTCAAGGTGGTGGACAATGGGCGGGGGATCCCGCAGGAGGAGATCGGGCGCATCACGGAGGCTTTTTATATGGTGGACAAGTCCAGATCCCGCAAGGAGGGCGGCGCAGGGATCGGGATGGCGCTCTGTCAAAAGATCATCACTCTGCACAACGGGAATCTGCAGATCAGCAGCAAAGTGGGGGAAGGCACGGTCATGCGGCTTCTGTTCCCTGTTTTCAATGAGGAAAAGGTATCCATCCTGCCCCTGATCGGAGAGCAGGAGGAGCAGCGCGAAGAGTATGCAGGAAGAAGGCTGTCGTAAAATGGAAAGTCAAAGCGGGGCGGAAAGTCGAAACAAAAAACACAAAACACAGAATAAAAAGGCGCGGGAAAAGAAAGAAAAGCGGTCTCAGGGCAAATATCTCGCCTGCATCGCGGGGTTGGTATTGGTGATCTCCGCCTCGTTTTTGGCGCCCACGGCCGTGTTTGCCGTACAGGATTACTACCAGGCGGGCAGCATGGAGCTGGGAGAGCGGGACATGCTGGAGTTGCCGCAGTTTAACCTGGAGTATGAGGGAGAATTGAAAGCGCGGCTTGAGAATTTCGCGGCGGGACTTGCGGGGGGAAACGAGTATTATGTGGTCGCCACAGAGTTTAAACAGGGGGAAGTGACGCTGGAAGAGGTTGAGGAAGCGCTCATGGCCAACGACGCCTGGATAGAATATTGTTTTCAGTTGACGGGCGGAGCCATTTCCTGGCGTTTTCTCGGTGACGTGGAGCTGGTCTCCTGCAAGAAGTACGTGGTGTTGGACGGCGAGCCGGAGGCCAAAATCGCCCTGTCCTGTATTTATGCGGAGCTGCACTCTGATGATTATGGGGATATTTATGTGTTGTATGATCTGGAAGATTATACCATCTATTACTATGAGGTGGAGGTGAGCGCGAGGATCGTCGATGCGCTGGACTATCTCAAGTATGAGGTGTCCTATGATAAATACTATGACAACGAGGAACTTCCCTATTGGATCTTCTATTATTATGGCAATTACTATCAAAGCAGCATATTTTTGGACGAACCCGAATTTGAAGTGGAGAATGGGATCATTAACGGGAATGTACTCAAGAAGGTATATGATCCGGAGGTCAATTTTTCCCGCCTGTTAAAACACAATCATGTGTCCTATGCCGTGGAGATCCCGTTTTTGGAGGAAAATCTGCATGTGATGATGGAAATGCAGCATGACGCCGGAGAGTATACAACGATCGACGCGGAGGTGGGACTTCTTGAGATCGGAGAACTGATACCGGACTTTAACAGAGATTGAGCGGTTTTTCAGGCATACAATTCCTTCTGTATCGATATATTTTAGAGAAGATACAGAAGGAGTTTTTATTTGGAAGAAAAGGGGATCATTGCGATATGGATAGAGCGTATTGACGCTATTGTGTGGGGGCCGGGCATGTTGTGCCTGCTCTTGGGGACGGGAGTCTATCTGATGGTACGGCTTCGGTTTTTGCCCTTAAAAAACCTGAAATTTGCGCTGTTGTGCGCCATAGGACGGGAAGAGAAGGAGAAAGGAAAAAGGAGACAGACGGACGGCGTGTCCTCTTTTTCTGCCCTGACCACGGAGCTGGCGGCCACGATCGGCACCGGCAACATTGTGGGGGTGGCGACCGCCATGGTGTTGGGCGGGCCGGGCGCACTTTTATGGATGATGCTCTCGAGCGTGATCGGCATGGCCACCAAACTGGTGGAGAGCACGCTCTCCGTCAAGTACAGGCAGCGAAACGCAAAAGGAGAGTGGGTGGGCGGGCCTATGTACACCATGACAAACGGTCTGCGCAACAAAACGTTGGGGAGACTGCTCGGAAGTTGTTTTGCGCTCTTTGCGGTGACGGCCTCCTTCGGCATGGGGAATATGACGCAGTCCAACTCCATAGCGGACGCGCTTTTTGTGGCGTTTGGAACGCCGAAAGCGCAGACGGGACTGTTTGTGACGCTCGCCACGATATTGGTGGTGCTAGGGGGGATCGGCGTGATCTCAAAGGTGACGCAGGTCATGGTGCCGCTCATGGGGACTTTTTATCTGGTGGGAGCCATCGGGGTGATCGCAACGCATTTTCCGCAGGCATTGATGGGACTTGGTCAGATCGTGATCATGGCATTTTGTCCGCAAGCGCTGGCGGGAGGCGTCGGCGGCTATCTCACGGTGACGATGATGCAGTCGCTACGATACGGCGTGTCCAGAGGCGTGTTCTCCAACGAGGCGGGTCTGGGGGCCGCGGGAATCAGCGCGGCGGCCGCGGACACGGACGATTACATAAAACAGGGATATATCAGTATGACGGGGGTGTTTTTGGACACTATGGTGATCTGTTCGATCACAGGCTTGGCATTTGCCGCGTCGGGCGTGCTGGGGAGTCCGGATGAACACGGACAGCTTCTCACCGGCACGGCGCTCACCATAGCCGTGTTTGAGACGACCTTCGGGAAATACGGGGGAACCTTTATCAGCATTTGTATCACCCTGTTTGCCTTCGCCACGATCGTGGGCTGGGCCTATCAGGGGGAGAAAGCCTTTGAATTTCTGGCGGGAGCGGGGAAGGAGCGGTACTGCCTATATTACCGTTTTGCTTACGCGCTCACGGCTTTTGTGGGGGCGGTGTGCTCTCTGGAGGTCGTGTGGGATTTTTCCGATATCTGCAATGCCCTGATGGCGGTTCCGAATCTGATCGGCGTGCTTCTTTTGTCGGGGGAGGCGTGCAGGGAACTGATCGGGTATGGGGTCAGGAAGAGGTGAAAAAGGAAATTGTTGATTAATAATTAAAAAGTAGGTATAGTATAATTATGAATGAGATACATTTTGTGTGGGATGAAAATAAGAACCAGATCATTCTTATATGAGGAGGAAAGGTTTCTGATCATAGGAATAGCCGGAACAAATAGAAGGGAAAAATAGTCAATAGAAATGTATAACAATATTGATTTAGATCAAATAGACTTAAATGCACAGCCGCCCACAGAGGAGCCAGCCAGGCAATACTACTATATGGCGAAATGTAGAAAGTGGGTGCGGGACTTTGCGCGGCAAAACGGGCATTTGCCCAAGTTCTGCGTGACCACCTTCGGGTGTCAGATGAACGCCAGAGATTCGGAGAAGCTGGCGGGCATCTTAAAAGCGGCGGGGTATGACGCCGCGGAGGAGGAGAGCGCGGATCTGGTGCTCTACAACACCTGTACCGTGCGGGACAATGCCAACCAAAAGGTTTATGGGAGGCTGGGCGTCTTAAACGGATACAAAAAGAAAAGACTGCACATGAAAGTGGCGCTCTGCGGGTGTATGATGCAGGAGGAGGCCGTGATTGAGCGGATAAGGGGCAGCTATCCCTTTGTGGATCTGGTCTTTGGAACTCACAATATCTATCGTTTCGCGGAGTTGCTTTACCGCATGTATGAGAGCGGCGAAAGGGTGATCGATATTTGGGAGGAGACGGACCGGATCGTGGAAGATTTGCCCGTGGAACGCAAATATCCCTTTAAATCCGGCATCAATATTATGTTCGGCTGCAACAATTTTTGCAGCTATTGCATTGTGCCCTATGTGAGAGGCAGAGAGCGCAGCAGAGCGCCGGAAGATATTCTGGATGAGATCCGCCGCCTGGTGGCGGACGGCGTGGCGGAGGTCATGCTGTTGGGGCAGAATGTCAATTCCTACGGGAAAACCCTGGATAACCCCATGCGTTTTGCCGAGCTGCTTCAAGAGGTGGAAAAGATCGAGGGACTAAAGCGCATCCGGTTTATGACCTCTCATCCGAAGGATTTGTCGGACGAATTGATTCAAGTGATGAAGCGCTCCACGAAGATCTGCCGCCATCTGCATCTGCCCCTGCAATCCGGCTCCACCAGGATACTGGAGGCGATGAACCGCCGTTACACCAAGGAACAGTACATAGAGCTGGCGCAAAAGATCCGCAGAGAGATTCCCGATATCGCTATCACGACAGATCTTATCGTGGGTTTCCCCGGCGAGACCATGGAGGATGTGGAGGAGACTATGGACGTCATCCGCAAAGTCCGCTATGACAATGCGTTCACGTTCCTTTACTCCAAGCGGACAGGCACGCCCGCGGCCGCCATGGAAGGGCAGGTGCCGCCCGACGAAATGCGGCGTGGGTTTGACAGGGTGCTGAAGCTGGTGCAGGAGACCGCAAGAGAGCAGGCCGCCAGATTTCAGGGACAAGTCATGGAGGCGCTGGTGGAAGAGTTGGATGAAAACGACGCTTCCATGGTCACGGGACGCTTGTCCAACAATATGCTGGTGCATTTCCCAGGCGGGACGGAACTGATCGGGCATTTTGTCAAAGTGTCACTGGACGAATGTCGCGGTTTTTATTATATCGGGCGCAGAGTGTGAGATTTTGCCAAATTGTGAAATAAATCCCGTTCATTTTGATATTTAGTGTAAAAAACGGTTGCATTTTGTATCAAAATAGGATACACTGAACTGGGGTGAGTTTGAACATTTACTACCCCCCTGAACTGTTGTTATGCAAGCTTCCTATATTTATATCTTCTATTATCTGAAAATAATACATGCAGAAAGTATCAAAGTTACATAATTATGCAGTCAAGCAGGAGGTAAAAAATGAAAATTCGTTTCAAACTGATTATGTTGCAGACTATTGCGCTTTTGGCGCTTGGCTTGATCGTGATCGCCGGCAGCAGCCTCGTGACGGTCAATGGGATGAACGAGCGTGTCCATGAGGCCTTACAGATCGCGGTGGACGGTTATAGCGGCGACACCAGCTATCTGAGGAATCAGGGGGTAGACGTGGATATCACTGTGTTTGAGGGTGACACCCGCGTAGACAGCTCTATAAGCGGCGCGGTAGGCACCAAGGCGAGCGATGTGGTGATCGACGCAGTGCTGAATCGGGGCGAGGAGTACTTTGACACAGATGTCACGGTAAACGGGGAGCTCTATTACGGGTATTACAGACCTGTAGAGGGCGGTATGCTTTTTGCCGGCAAACCCAAAGCGGATGTGTATGATTTTTTAAGAAAAACGCTTATGATTCAGTTGGGTATCGGTGTCGTGGTATTCATCCCATGCTTTGTGATTGCGCTGTTTGTGCTTTCCGTGATCACCAAGCGGATCAGAGAGGCCATGATGAAGGTGCAGACCATCGCGGGGGGCGATCTGACCGGAGAGCTGGTTGAGATGAAGAAGTCCGAGGATGAGAGCGTCCTCATTATCAATGCGGTCACACAGCTCCAGAGACAACTGCGTGAGATCGTATCGAATATGTCTGAGCAGGCGGATGTGCTTGGCCATAGCTGCGATGTGTTTTCCAGCAAATTTGACGATATTTCAGAAGGAATCTCCAATGTGAGCATTGCCATTGAGGAGATCGCTCAGGACAGCACTTCCCAGGCGCAGGAGACGGCCACCGCGACCCAGCAGGTGGAGAATATGGCGGATTCCATCGGGCAGAATGTGAGCAATGTAAATGTGTTGGACAGCGCCGTAAACAAAATGCAGGAACTTTCCGGACAGGTGGACGAGGTGCTGAAAGATCTGATCGAGATCAGCGAGAAGACGGCTCTGACCATAGACGGCGTCAGCCAGATCACGAACGCGACCAACAATTCTGCGGACAAGATCGGCGAGGCGGTCAAGATGATTCAGGATATCGCACAGCAGACCAATCTGTTGTCCTTAAATGCCAGCATAGAGGCGGCAAGAGCCGGAGACGCAGGCAGAGGTTTTGCCGTGGTGGCTGAGGAGATCAGAAGACTGTCAGAAAATTCGGCTGCCAGCGCCAGCGAGATTGTGGCGATCGTCCAGGAGTTGATCAGCAATTCCAACGACAGTGTTGCCAAGATGAATGATGTGACTGCGGATGTGGAAGTGCAGAAGAACCACTTGACCAACACCATAGACGCTTTTGACGGCTTGAAGGCGGAGGTGAACTCTGTGTCCCATTCTTCCAGAAGTATTTATGAGCAGACCCAGAAGCTCGAGGGCGAAAAGGATTCCTTGAAGAATGTCATCAACAGTCTTTCCGGAATCGCGGACAACAACGCCGCATCCACGGAGGAGACCGCGGCGAGCGTACAGACCCTGACCTCGGCAGTAGAAGATTGCAATTCGGAAGTAAAGGGACTGGCCAACGTCAGTGAGAAGCTTACAGAACAGATCGCACAATTCAAGCTGTGATCGGTGTCTTTACAGATCGATACATACGAACAAGGAAAACATGCGCCATGGGGCGCACGGATTACTCAGCCGCCGTTATTTCGCATAACGGCGGCTGTATGCTTAACATAAGGGCAGTTCGCGGAGCGTGCTGTCCGTTGTTTTAGTTTTTTCGTTTACAAACACAACATTTTGTGCTATATTACATACGAATACGCAATTCTTTGTATATATGGATCGTATGCGGCCTGAGAGGCGTTTTCAAAAAGGCATAACGTAAGATGAGGAGCAATGTAAGATTAAGAAGCAGCGCAAGATAAGGAGCAACGTAAGATGGCGGAAGTGGAAGTGGCAGATTTAACTCCCATGATGCAAAAATACATGGAAACCAAGGAGGAGTACAAGGACTGTATCCTTTTTTACCGCCTTGGTGATTTCTATGAGATGTTTTTTGACGATGCGATCACAGTGTCAAGGGAGCTGGAGATCACGCTGACAGGGAAATCCTGCGGACTTGAGGAGCGCGCGCCCATGTGCGGCGTTCCTTATCACGCGGTGGAGAATTACCTGACCAGACTTGTGGCGAAGGGTTACAAGGTGGCGATCTGCGAGCAGGTGGAGGATCCTAAGCTTGCCAAGGGACTTGTGAAGCGGGAAGTGGTTCGCATTGTGACGCCGGGCACCAACTTAAATGTACAGGCCTTGGATGCCTCTCGGAATAATTTTTTGCTGTGTGTCACTTACACGCCCACCAGGATCGGGATCGCGGCGGCGGATGTGACCACCGGTGATTTCTACCTGACAGAGGTGGAGGATCTGAAAAAGCTGCAGGACGAGATGATGAAATATGAACCCTCCGAAGTGATCTGCAACGACGCGTTTTTGATGAGCGGCGCGGATATCGAAGATCTGAGGAGCCGTCTCCATATTTCCGTCAATGTGTTGGAGCAGCATTTGTTTGACGACGACGGATGCCGAAAAGTGTTGATGCGTCATTTTAAAGTCAATACCCTGATCGGCCTGGGGATAGAAGAATTTCCGGTGGGAACCACGGCCGCCGGCGTCATGCTGCAGTATCTCTACGACACGCAGAAGACTGAATTAGAGCATTTCACCCATATCACGCCGTATCTGATCAGCAAGTATATGCTCTTGGACAGCTCCACCAGAAGGAATCTGGAATTGATGGAGACGCTTCGGGAGAAGCAAAAGAGAGGCTCCCTCTTGTGGGTGTTGGATAAGACCAAGACTGCCATGGGCGGCAGGACGCTCAGAAGCTATATCGAGCAGCCGCTAATCGAAAAAGAGGACATGGAAAGGCGTCTGGACGCCATCGAGGAACTCAACAGTTTTAGCGTATCCCGGGATGAACTCAGAGAGTATCTGGCGTCTATCTACGATCTGGAGCGTCTTTTGAGCAAGGTGACATACAAGACGGCGAACCCCAGAGATCTGATCGCGTTTCGCAATTCCCTGGAGATGCTGCCGCATATCAAGACTGTTTTGCAGGAATTTTCCGGCGAGGAGCTTTCCGAGATCCAGACGGATATAGAAGGGTTGGAGGATGTCTTTGAACTGATCTCACACGCCATAGAGGATGAGCCGCCGATCACCGTCAGAGAGGGCGGTATCATCAAGGACGGTTTCGACGAGACCATAGACAGGCTGCGCAGCGCCAAACAGGACGGAAAGACCTGGCTTGCGCAGTTGGAAGAGCAGGACAGGGAGCGCACCGGCATCAAGAACTTGAAGATCAAATACAATAAGGTGTTCGGCTATTATTTTGAAGTGACCAATTCCTACAAAAATATGGTGCCGGAAGATTATGTGAGAAAGCAGACCCTATCCAACGCCGAGCGTTATACCACGCCCCGCTTGAAGGAGTTGGAGGACACCATTTTAAACGCAGAGGACAAGCTGCAGACCTTGGAGTATGATCTGTTCTGCGAGATACGGGATTCCATCGCCATGGAACTGGAGCGGATCCAGCGCACGGCGAAGGCGGTGGCGCGGTTGGACGTGTTCGCGTCCTTGGCCTTAGTGTCCGAGCGCAACCATTATGTGCGCCCAAAGCTCAACGAAAAAGGGGTGATCGACATCAAGGATGGGCGGCATCCCGTGGTGGAGCAGATGATCACCAACGATTTATTTATCGCAAACGACACATTTTTAGACAACGACAGTCATTGCATCAGCATCATCACCGGGCCGAATATGGCGGGAAAGTCCACTTATATGAGGCAGACGGCGCTGATCGTTTTGATGGCGCAGGTGGGATGCTTTGTGCCGGCGAGAAGCGCCAATATCGGCATTGTGGATCGGATTTTTACCAGGGTGGGGGCGTCCGATGATCTGGCAAGCGGTCAGTCCACTTTTATGGTGGAGATGAACGAGGTGGCCAATATCCTGCGCAATGCCACCGCCGACAGTCTGCTGATCCTGGACGAGATCGGCCGCGGCACATCGACCTTTGACGGGTTGAGCATCGCCTGGGCGGTGATCGAGCATATCAGCAACCGCAAGATATTGGGGGCCAAGACCCTTTTTGCCACGCATTACCATGAACTCACGGAGCTGGAAGGCAAGATGAGCAATGTGAACAATTACTGCATCGCGGTGAAGGAGTGCGGGGACGATATCGTATTTTTGCGCAAGATCATCAAGGGCGGAGCCGACAAAAGCTACGGCATACAGGTGGCAAAGCTTGCGGGAGTGCCGGATATGGTCATCGACAGGGCGAAGGAGATCGCCGGACAACTCAGCGACAATGATATTACGGACAAGCTGCAGAGTATGGTCGTGGAGAGTAAAGGAAATGTCAAGACAAAGAAGCAACCCAAGCTTGATGAGGTAGATATGGCGCAGATATCATTGTTTGACACGGTGACAGACGAGGACGTGCTGAAGGAGTTGACCGAGATCGAGGTGACGACGCTCACGCCCTTGGATGCGCTCAACACGCTTTACAGACTGCAGAACAAGCTGAAAAACCGCTGGCAGAATGAGGCATAGCAGGCGGTGCGGAGGGCCTTATGGCACAGATTCAGGTATTGGATTCAGAGACAATAGACAAGATAGCCGCCGGCGAGGTGGTGGAATGTCCTGCCAGTGTGGTGAAGGAACTGGTGGAAAATGCCATCGACGCGGGAGCTTTGGCCATCACAGTGGAGGCGAAGGAGGGCGGCATCTCCTTTATCCGCGTGAGCGACAACGGGAGCGGCATGGAGAGAGAGCAGCTTAAGAAAGCCTTTTTGCGTCATGCCACCAGCAAGATCAGGAGGGCGGAGGATCTGACGCATGTGGCGAGTCTGGGGTTTCGGGGCGAGGCGCTTTCCAGTATCGCCGCCGTATCCCAGGTGGAGGTGATCACCAAGCTCCATGACAGCCTCACGGGCACCAGGATGTACCTGGAGGGAGCGGTGGAGAAAGAACTGGAGGAGGTGGGCGCGCCGGACGGCACCACCTTTATTGTGCGCAATTTGTTTTTCAACACGCCCGTCCGCAGGAAATTTTTAAAGACGCCCGCCACGGAGGGCGGTTACATTGTGGATCTGATGGAACATCTGGCGTTGTCCCGCCCTGACATCTCTTTTAAGCTGTTGATGGGCAGCCAGACCAAATTTCACACTTCGGGAAACAACGATCTGCGGGAGGTGATCTACCGCATTTACGGGCGGGAGATCGCGTCTTCTCTGGTGCCGATTAAAGAGGAGATCTCGGGCGTCAAGATCGAGGGTTATCTGGGGAAACCTGCCGTGGTGCGCGCCAACCGCAATTTTGAGATTTATTATATTAACGGCAGATTTATCAAAAGCCGCCTGATCGCAAAGGCGATCGAGGAGGGTTACAAAGAATATTTGATGCAGCACAAGTTTCCTCTGTGTGTGCTGCATATCGCCATGGACAGAGAATGGGTGGATGTCAATGTCCACCCCACCAAGATGGATGTGCGTTTTGGCGACAATGTTGCCTTTGCGGGACTTTTGGCGGAGGCGGTGCAAAAAACGCTAAAGTCCCATGAGATGATACCGGAAGATGTGCTGGAGGAGGAAAAGGAACGCCGCAAGGCCGAGCGGGAAGAACGGCAGGCGGCGGAAAAAAGACGTATCCCCGAATTTTTTGAGAGCGCGCGCATGGACGCCTATCAGGTCATGGAGGAGCGCGCCTATCAGGCGGACAGGCCACAAAAGCAGGATTTCTTGCAAAAAACGGTTTGGAATGGGAATTTTGAGGCGAAAAAGGAAGAAAAAACGGAGATTATGGCGGAAAATCTTGCAAATGAGGAGCGGGAAGCGTCCGTCCAGATGAATCTTTTCGAGGAGAAGCTTCTCTCTGTGGAGAACCGCAGCCGCTATCAGATCATCGGGCAGGTGTTTGAGACTTACTGGCTGGTTCAGTTTGAGGAAAAACTCTTTATTATAGACCAACATGCCGCCCATGAAAAGGTGAAATATGAGCGTCTGATGAAGCATTTTCGCCAAAAGAATATCGTGTCTCAGGAACTTTTGCCCCCTGTTATTGTGAGCCTCACAGGGCAGGAGGAGATGACCTTGAAGCAGTATTTAGAGGTGTTTGGCTCCATGGGGTTTGAGATCGAGGAGTTTGGGGGCAGCGAATACGCGCTGCGCAGCGTTCCCGCGGATCTCTACGGATGCAGCGAGCGGGAACTGTTTCTGGCGGTGTTAGATGATCTGCAGGAGGGCGCATACCGCGGAAGCGTTCAGGTGGTGGAGGAGAAGATCGCCTCCATGTCCTGCAAGGCGGCGGTGAAGGGCAACAACCGATTGAGCAGGGCGGAGGCGGAGGCTTTGATAGATGAGCTGCTGACGTTGGAGAATCCGTATAATTGCCCTCACGGCAGGCCGACGATCATCGCCATGACAAAGACGGAGCTGGAAAAGAAATTTAAGCGCATTGTGTAAAGGCGCGTGACTTTATCGCGATTGTTTCATGCTGTTATCATGCGGCGGAATGAGAGGGAGAATGGAACTGCAAAAACAGACGAAGCACAGGCCCATGATCGTGTTGACCGGCCCCACGGCGGTGGGCAAGACAAGGTTGTCCATTCAGTTGGCGAAGGCGGTGGACGGCGAGATCATCTCGGCGGACTCCATGCAGGTCTATCGACATATGGATATCGGCTCGGCCAAGATCACTAAGGAGGAAATGCAGGGGGTGCCCCATCATATGATCGATATCCTGGAACCCTGGGAGGAATTTCATGTGGCAATCTTCCAAAGACGGTGCGAAGCGTGTCTGGCGGACATCTACGGGCGGGGACATATTCCGATTCTGACAGGCGGAACCGGTTTTTATATTCAGGCGGTCTTAAAGGAGATCGACTTTACGGAAAACGAGGATAATACCGCCTACAGAGAAGAGTTGGAGAAGCTTGCAAACGAGAGGGGAGCCGCTTTTTTGCACGAGATGTTGGCGCAGGTGGATCCGGTCTCTGCGAGGGCCATCCACGAGAACAATATTCGCCGCACCATACGGGCACTGGAGTACTATAAACTGACGGGGGAGCGTATTTCTGACCACAATGAGCGGGAGCGGCAGAAGAAAAGCGCATACGATTCCTGTTATTTTGTGCTGAACGACAGGCGGGAGAGGCTGTACGCCCGAATCGAGGAGCGTGTGGACGAGATGATGGAAACGGGACTTGTGGACGAGGTGCAAAGGCTGCGGGAAATGGGCGTTACAAGGGATATGGTGTCCATGCAGGGACTGGGTTACAAGGAGATCTCGGAGTATCTGGAGGGGTTGTGCTCTCTGGAGGAGGCGGTCGCGCGGATCAAGCTGGGCACCAGGCATTTTGCCAAGAGGCAGCTCACGTGGTTTCGGAGAGAAGTGGATGTGATCTGGGTGGATAAGGAGAGGTTTGCGTATGATGAGGGGAGGATTTTGGAGTTTATGCTGGAGAAGGTGGAGGGGTTGAAGTGTGAGTGAGGGGAGGGTGTTTTGCGAAAATGGGGTTCTTGGCGAGGGTCATTGTGCGAATGGTATCCTCCGGAAGCAGACTCACTTTCGCTGCATCTCGCTCGTAGTAATGGCATCGCTAGCGTCTGCTTCTGGAGGATGCCATTTGCACAATTCGGTTTGCACGAAGGTGCATTTTCTGAAAGCGGTTTGTACAATTCGGTTTGTATGAAGGCGCATTTTCTGAAGTGGTTTGTAAAATGGAGTGTTGATTATGAAGGAAAGGGAATGTGGAAGTATGGGTGAGTTGACGGCGGATCTTTATGGGGATATGGGGATTTGCGGGGAGGTTTATGCGTATGGCGAGCGGACGGCGGCGCGGCTTGGGGATCGGTTTGCCGTTATTGACGCTACGGCGGAATATAATCAGTTAAAGGTTTTGAAGGCCATGCAGGGGAGGCAGGTGAGCGAGGCTTGTCTGTTGGGTACCACGGGGTATGGCTATAATGATTTGGGCAGGGATACTCTGGAGGCGGTCTATGCGGATGTGTTTCACACGGAGGCGGCGTTGGTGCGCCCGCAGATCACCTGCGGCACGCATGCGCTGGCGTTGGCGCTCATGAGCAATCTGCGGCCCGGGGACGAGTTGTTTTCTCCGGTGGGAAAACCCTATGATACGTTGGAGGAAGTGATCGGTATTCGGCCTTCGGTTGGGTCTTTGGCGGAGTACGGCGTCACTTACGGACAGGTGGATTTGTTGGAGGATGGAAGTTTCGACTATGAGGGCATCCGCCGCGGCATCAACGAGCGGACGCGTCTGGTCACGATCCAGCGTTCCAAGGGCTATCAGACCAGGCCTACGCTGTCTGTGGAGCGGATCGGTGAGCTGATCGCTTTTGTCAGGCAGATTAAGCCGGATGTGCTGTGTATGGTGGATAATTGTTACGGGGAATTCGTGGAGACGAGGGAGCCTTCCGATGTGGGCGCCGATATGGTGGTGGGATCTTTGATCAAGAATCCCGGCGGGGGACTTGCGCCCGTGGGCGGCTATATCGCGGGCCGGCGCGACTGTGTGGAAAACGCCGCGTACAGGCTGACTTCGCCCGGGTTGGGGAAAGAGGTAGGCGCGTCTTTGGGAGTCCTGCCGCAGTTCTATCAGGGTTTCTTTCTGGCGCCGACTGTGACGGCGAGCGCGCTCAAGGGCGCCATCTTTGCGGCGAATCTCTATGAACGGCTGGGTTTTTTTGTGATACCAAACGGGTCGGAGACGCGCCATGACATTATTCAGGCGGTGCGCTTTGGCAATCCGGAGGGCGTGGTGGCGTTCTGCGAGGGGATTCAAGCGGCTTCGCCGGTGGACAGTCATGTGACGCCCGAACCTTGGGATATGCCGGGATACGACGCGAAAGTGATCATGGCTGCGGGCGCTTTTGTCTCCGGCTCCTCGATCGAGCTCTCGGCGGACGGCCCCATCAAGCCGCCGTATGCGGTTTATTTTCAGGGCGGACTGACCTGGCCGCACGCGAAGTTCGGCATTTTGCGGTCGCTGCAGGCCTTGGTTGACCGAAAAGTCGTGACCAAAGCGCAGATCGCGGAAATTGCGTGAAAAAGTCCTTTTTGTTAGAAAAAAGTGGAAAAATTACAAAATAATTTCCATGAATCTTGTGTACAGTTTCATCATTTTGTGATAGTATATAAGGGCGTATGACAGATATTTTCCGGAATGATCTATCGATTCCATGGGCGGGAAAGCATATCTGTCCGCACGAAAGAAGGGAACCGACTGTGAAGAGGATTAACTGGGTATTGACAGTTCTGGTGCTGATCGGTTTTGTGATCGGCACATTTATCGGAACCTATTTTGACGGCACATTTTTGAATTACGGGCAGACATTTGGACTGACCAGTCCGGTGGAGCTCAACATGGGGTTTGTGATTCTGACCTTCGGGTTGAAATTCCATATCACGATCGCCAGTGTCGTCGGCGTGATCATCGCGTTTGTGGTATACCGTTTTATCAGATAGGAGAGCATTTTTGTTTGTCTATGCGTCGGAGAAGGCGGGGAGACGTATGAGAGACAGGCAGTTGCAGGGGCAGGACATGCCCTACGAGAAATTTTTGAGATTTGGCGCGGAGAATCTGACGGAGAGCGAGCTTTTGGCCATTATTCTGCGAACCGGCACGAGAGACCAAAGCGCCGTTGAGTTGGCGGCCCAGGTGTTGGCGCTCACAAGATATCCCAGGGAGGGAATATTGGGACTTTACGATCTGTCGCTGGAGGAGTTGATGAAGGTCAAGGGGATCGGGATGGTGAAGGCCGTGAAGCTCAAGAGCCTGACGGAGTTGTCCATGCGCATCAGCAGAGCCAGCGCCAAGGAGGGACTGCGTTTTGACCGATCGTCCACCGTGGCGGATTATTTCATGGAAAAGTTAAGGCACAGGGACACGGAATGTGTCATTCTCGTGTGTCTGGACGCCAAGGGGCAGATGATTCGGGAGAAAAAGCTCTCCGACGGCAGCGTCCGGATGGCCGCGGCATCCCCCAGGGAGATTTTTATTGAAGCCTTGCAATGTCATGCGGTCAGCTTCATTTTGATCCACAATCATCCCAGCGGAGATCCCACCCCCAGCAGCACCGACAGAAAGCTTACCCGCACGCTGCGGGAACTGGGAGAGAAAATGGAGATCCCCCTGTTAGATCATATCATCATTGGTGACAACCGATATATCAGTTTTCGGGAATTACAATTCCTGTGAGGAAAGGAGCTGTTTTTTTGGCTAACAATGCATTCGGTATCGACCTTGGTACCAACAACATCAAGATCTACAGCAGAAATGACGACAACATCATGGTGCAGAAGAACATGATCGCCATAGAGAACAAAAATACGCTGTTCGCATATGGTGATTCCGCCTATGAGATGTATGAGAAGGCGCCCGGGTCGATCCATATTTCCTATCCGCTCTCCAGCGGCGTGATCGCGGATATCCACAATATGGAGACGTTGGTGCGGTATTTTATTTCCGATCTGCAAAAGGGCAATATCAAACCTGCTGAGTTTGTCATCGCTGTCCCCACGGATATCACGGATGTGGAAAAAAGAGCTTTCTATGACCTGTTGAAGGCGGCGAATGTGAAAGCGAAGCGGATCATGGTGGTGGAGAAGGCCGTTGCGGACGGGTTGGGGTTGGATATCGATGTGAAGAACGCCCAGGGCGTCTTGGTGGTGAACGTAGGTTACGAGACCACGGAGATCTCCATTCTCTCCTTGGGAGGCATTGTGTTGAGCCGCCTGATCAAGGCGGGCGGCCTGAAATTTGACGAGGCCATCAAGGCGGCTGTCCGCAGAGAGTTCAGCCTGATCATAGGCGGCAAGACGGCGGAGACGGTCAAGATCTCGCTAAAAGATTTGGAGCGCGAGGGCAGGGGAGCAGTCGTCTACGGGCGTGATATCGTCACGGGTCTTCCCGTGGAGAGAGAGATCCCCACCAAGCTGGTGGACGAGTCTTTGGAGGAACATTTCAACACGATCATTGACAATGTGAAGGTGATCTTGGAGCGCACGCCGCCCGAATTGGCGGCGGATATCTACAGACACGGCATCTATCTGACGGGCGGCGCCTCCCAGGTAAGCCACTTGGCGGAGCGCATGGCGACCGGCACGGGACTGAAGGTGAACGCGGCGGAGGATCCCATCAACAGTGTGGCGATGGGACTTGCCAAAGTCATAAAGGATGACAACTACAAGTCAGTGACGGCAGCGATTGAAGGGATGGGTAAATGAGTCCGATCATCAAAAAAAAGGGAGAGCGGTTCACTTTGCCGAGCAAATACCTCCTTTTTATTCTATCGCTTGTGTGTACAGTCCTCATGCTGATCACTTTCGGCACGGATGTGTTTAACAGGCCATTGAACACTGTGGTGGGATATGTGGTGGTTCCCTTTGAACAGGGGATCAGCAGGATGGGGGAATGGCTGTCTAACCGCTCGGACGAGCTGGTGCAGATCCGTTCCCTGTTGGAGGAGAACGAAAGCCTGCGCGAACAGGTGGCGCAGCTTACAGAGGAGAACACTCTGCTGCAGCAGGATAAATATGAGCTGAACCAGCTTCGCGAGTTGGTGAAGCTGGATGAACAGTACGGGGAATACAATAAAGTGGGAGCCAGGATCATCAGCAGAGATTCCGGCAACTGGTATTCCTCCTTTATTATCGACAAAGGGGCCGACGACGGCCTGAGCGTGGATATGAATGTCATAGCGGGCGGCGGCCTGGTGGGCAGGATCACAGCCGTGGGACCCAACTGGTCGAGAGTGACCGCCATTATTTCGGACAACAGTAATGTCAGCGCCATGACGCTTGCCACGGAGGACAAGATGATCGTGTCGGGAGATTTGCAGTTGATGTCAAACGGTGTGATCGCCTTTAGCCAACTCATAGACAGTCAGGATCAGGTTGAGGAGGGGGACAAGATCGTCACGTCGGATATCAGCGACAAATACCTTCCCAACATTTTGATCGGCTATCTCCAAACGATCAACCGGGACGCCAACAACTTGACCAAGTCGGGATATTTGACTCCGGCGGTGGACTTTGAACATCTGGGGGAGGTTTTGGTCATCACAGACCTCAAGCAACAGATAGAGGAAGATTGATCATGCGTAGAAAGCTTGTGGTAGCGATACTGGTTATCGCATGTTTTATCATACAGTGTAGTGTATTCAACAATCTGTCGTTCGCGGGCATCATACCGAACCTGATGATCATACTGACATCCTCCTTCGGTTTTATGAGAGGGGAGAGGGAGGGGCTGCTCATCGGCTTTTTCTGCGGATTGTTGACGGATATTTTCTTTGGAGATTTTTTGGGGTTTTATGCGATGGTGTTGATGTACATAGGCTTTCTCAACGGGAAGTTCAGCCGCATTTTTTTCCCTGAAGATATCAAGCTGCCCTTGGCGTTGATCGTGGTCAGCGATCTCTCTTACGGGATCTTGTGCTATATTCTTATGTTTTTACTCAGGGGGAAATTCCATTTTCCGTATTATTTTGCCAGTGTCATTTTGCCGGAAGCATTGTACACGATCGTAGTCACCATTTTTTTGTACCCTCTTATCCTGAAAGTGAACGAAAAACTGGAAGCCAGAGAGAGAAGGAGCGAGCAGAAGTTTGTTTGATGAATTAAAGGAACGCTTTTTCAACTTTATAACGAGCAGGATGACGATTCTGACGCTGGTGATCATATTGATGGGCGGCATTTTGATCTATCGGTGTTTTCAGCTTCAGATCGTGCACGGCGAGGAGTATCTCAACGACTTTATCCTACAGACGGAAAAGACCAGGGACATCGCCAGCACCAGAGGCAATATCTACGACAGGAACGGAAACATACTGGCATACAACGAGCTGGCCTATTCCGTCAAGATAGAGGATGTGTACGAGACCGGCGAACACAAAAATGCCGAGATCAATGAGACGATCTACAGGCTGATCCAACTGATCGAGAAAAACGGCGACAGTGTGATCACGGACTTCAAGATCGTGATCGATGAGAACGGTGATTTCGCGTACACGGTGGAAGGCGTGAGCCTTCTTCGGTTTCTGGCGGACGTGTTTGGATATACCACGGTGGACAAACTCTCGGACGAGGAGCGGTCTTATACGGCCCAAGAGCTGATGGAGTATTTGAGCAGGGCGAGCGGCAAGGGGATCACATTTGCCATCGGAGATTACGAGGAGGAAGGGAACTCAAAAAGTCCCTTTATTGCGGGGAAAGGCTATACCAAGGAGGAGTGGCTTAAGATGGTGACCATACGCTACGCCATGAACCTGACCTCCTTCCGGAAATATATCGGCACCACGGTGGCCACGGATGTCAGTGAGCGGACGGTGGCCGTGGTGATGGAAAATTCATCGGAGCTGCCCGGCGTCACGATCGTGGAGGACACCATCAGACGCTATGTGGACAGTTGGTATTTCGCACATGTGCTGGGTTATATCGGCAAGGTTTCCTCCGACGAGCTGACACAGTTAAACGAGCAGTTGGCGGAGGAGGGCCGCCTGGAGACTTACTCCATCAATGATGTGGTGGGCAAGAGCGGCATCGAGGCGTACATGGAGACCGTGCTGCAGGGCACAAAGGGCAGCGAGAAGGTGGTCGTGGACAATATGGGCAAGGTGATGACCATATTGGAGCGCACGGAGGCGCAGTCCGGCAACGACGTCTATCTGACGATTGACAAGGAGCTGACGATCGCGGTGTACAACATTGTGGAGCAGAAGCTTGCCGGTCTGGTGGCCAGCAAGATCGTCAATGCCAAGGAGTACAACGCCGCGCCGAGTGCTACCAGCGCCGACATCACGATTCCCATTTATGATGTGTATTTTGCTGTGATCAACAATAACATTATAGATATCAAGCATTTCACGGATGCCAATGCGGGGGAGACGGAACGGGCGGTTTATGAGAGTTATTTATCCTACAGAGATCAGGTGTACGATAAGCTGCTCTACGAGCTGACGGAGGGGTGTACTCCCTACAACAAGCTTTCCAAGGAGTACCAGGTCTACCAGAGCAACATCGTGTCCAATCTGAATCGGAGCGGCGTGATCTTGTCAAGCGCCGTGGATTCTGAGGACGCCACCCAGATTGCATGGGCCAGGGAGGAAGTCATCAGTCTCAACGAATACCTCAACTATTGCATTGCCATGAATTGGATCGATGTGAGCAAGCTGGATTTGGACGGGAAATATTCGGATTCCTCGGAGATCTATGATAAACTGGTAGAGTATATCATCCAGATGATCGACAAAAATGCGGAATTGCAGAAACGTTTTTACAAATATATGTTGCTGAATGATGTGATAACAGGCAGACAGATCGGTCTTCTTCTGTGTGAGCAGGGCGTGGTGGACGTATCCCTGGAAGAGGAGGAGGCTTTGGCAAACGGCAAGACTTCCGCCTATCAGTTTATGATGGACAGAATCGAGAAACTGGATATCACACCGGCGCAGTTAGCGTTAGACCCTTGCAACGCCTCCGTGGTGATCACAGATGTCCACACCGGAGATGTGCTGGCCATGGTGTCTTACCCGGGTTATGACAACAATATGATGGCCAATTCCGTGGATGCCGCCTATTATGAAAAGCTCAACACGGACAAATCTTATCCGCAGATCAATTATGCCACGCAGAACGCCTTGGCGCCGGGGTCTACTTTCAAGATGGTGACCGCTTCTGCGGGATTGATGGAGCATGTGATCTCTCTGGGGGATCGGGTGGACTGTACCGGCACTTACACACCGATCACGCCCTCGCCCAGATGTTGGCGGCACAGTGGACATCGTTACGAGACCGTGACTACAGCAATCAGAGATTCCTGTAACTTTTTCTTCTATGAGGTAGGGTACAGGCTGGCCACAAGGTCAGGCGTTTACAGCGACGACGCCGGGTTAGATACTCTGTATCAATACGCGGATATGTATGGATTGACAGAAAAATCGGGGGTGGAGATCTACGAGGTGGAGCCGGAGGTGTCCGATTTGGACGCCGTGCGATCCTCCATCGGTCAGGGCACCAACAGCTATACCACAGTGGGGATCGCCAGATATGTCACCACCGTGGCAAACAGCGGAACTTGTTTTGACCTGACTCTTCTCGATAAGGTGACGGATGCGGAAGGCAATGTGCTGATAGAATACGAACCCGAAGTGAGAAATACGGTGGACATGCCTGTAGAATACTGGAATTCCATCCACACAGGCATGCGGAATGTGGTCATCAACAAGACTTATTTCGCGGACTTGGCAGTGGAGGTTGCCGGCAAGACCGGAACGGCAGAGCAGACTTCCTCCCGCCCCAACCACGCGCTGTTCGTGTGCTATGCGCCCTACGACGCTCCGGAGATCGCCATAGCCACCAGAATTCCGTTCGGGTATTCTTCCGACCATGCGGCGCAGTTGACCCGCGATATCATCAAGTATTATTACGGTCTGGCGGAGGAAGAGGAACTGATCACCGGCACGGCGGACAGGCCCGAAGCAGGCGTTACCAATGAGATGTAAAACAGGATAAGACTAAAACGAAAGTTGAGATGATGATTTATGCAGGATGCGGTTGTAGTCAAGAGCTTTCAAAACGGAATATCCCTGCGGCTGCGGGAAGATGTGGAATTTGAGAAGATTCGCGCAGAGATTGCCCGCAAATTTGCCGAGGGCAGAAATTTTTTTGGGAAGGCCTCTATGGCTCTCTCCATAGAGGGGAGACGGGTGAGCGAGGCCGAGGAGGATGAGATCCTGGACGCGATCCAAAGTAACAGCAATATCAGTATCCTATGTGTGGTAGGGCATGATGAGGAGACGGAAGAAAAACATCTCGCCGCCCTGCAGCAGTTGGAGAAAAAGCTAAACGCCCCCGACGAGTGGCAATGCCGCAAAGGTTCGGTCACGGACAAGGAAGTGGTGGAGACCGACTACAGCATGATCGTTCTGGGCGACGTAAACCCCGGATGCGCGGTGATCTCCAAAGGGAGCATTATTGTGCTGGGAAGTCTCTACGGGGAGGCTTACGCGGGGGATGGCGGGCGCGAGGGCGCCTATGTGGCAGCGCTTGAAATGGAGCCGGAGAGAATCAAGATCGGCGATTTCAAATATAAGCAAAAAGAAAAGCAGTCGTGGTGGAATATCCGCCCCAAGGTACAGCCGAAAATTGCATATGTGAAAAACGAAAGAATCCTGGTGGAACCCCTTACCAAAGAATTGCTGAGCTCCTGGTAAAGGTGGCTCAGAGGACGACATTATAGCAAATGGAGGATGCAGTATGGAAAACAAATTTTCCACGGAGAAGAAAGGCTCCGAAGTAATTGTCGTCACTTCCGGTAAAGGCGGCGTAGGGAAGACCACTACGTCCGCAAACGTTGGCACGGGTCTTGCAAAAGAAGGGAAAAAGGTGTGTCTCATCGACACGGACATCGGACTTCGCAATCTGGATGTGGTGATGGGGTTGGAGAACCGCATTGTCTACAATCTGGTGGATGTGGTGGAGGGCAACTGCCGTGTGAAGCAGGCGCTGATCAGAGACAAGCGTCATCAGGGTCTGTATTTGATGCCGTCGGCTCAGACCAGGGACAAGACGGCGGTGTCGCCGGGACAGATGGTCAAGGTGATCGAGCATCTGCGGGAGGAATTTGATTATATTATTCTGGATTGTCCGGCAGGGATCGAGCAGGGTTTTCAGAACGCCATCGCCGGAGCGGACAGAGCGTTGGTGGTGACCACGCCGGAGGTATCCGCCATTCGGGACGCCGACAGGATCATCGGACTGTTGGAGGCGAACGGTTTCAAACAGATCGATCTGATCATCAACAGGCTTCGGCCGGACATGGTCAGACGGGGCGATATGATGTCCGCGGGGGATGTGATGGATATTCTGGCGATCCCCCTGATCGGTATTATACCGGATGACGAAAACGTGGTGATCGCCACCAATCAGGGCGAGCCTCTGGTTGGCAACGATACGCCGGCCGGACGGGCTTACGCCAATGTGGTGGAGCGGGTGGACGGAAGAGACACGCCATTCCTCAATTTTGAGCGGAGTATTTCCTTCTGGACAAAAGTGTCGGGCATTTTTCATAAGGTGTAAAGGAGGGGAGCAGATGAAACATTTCTTTCACAGAAAGAGCTCTTGCCAGGTCGCAAAAGACAGACTCAAGATCCTCCTGATATCCGATCGTGTGAATTGTTCGCCGGAGATGATGGAGATGATCAAGACGGACATCGCCAAGGTGATATCCAAGTATATGAAAATAGATACCGAGAATATGGACATACAGATCAATACCAAGGGCAACAAGGGGGCGCGCGGAGCAAAGAACCCGATCCTCTACGCCAATATCCCCATTTTGGATCTACATAAGCAGGAAAAATACTGACAGCTTATCCGGCTGGATTGGTGAGAATTTATGTTAAGAAGATACAGGATACGCGATTATGATTTCAAATTAATATTGATGGTGCTGGCGATCTCGGTGATCGGCATTTTGACGATCGGCAGCGCGGAGGAATCGCTGCAAAAAAGGCAGCTTGCTGGCGTGGTGGTCGGTACCGTGGTTATGATCGTTTTGTCCTTCTTTGATTACTCTATCATCCTGAAATTGAATTGGCTGATCTATGTGGGGAATCTGGGATTGTTGTTGATGGTCTACTTTATGGGAGACTCCTCAAACAATGCGCAGCGATGGCTGGAAATAGGGGGATTGCGGTTTCAGCCTTCTGAAACTGCGAAAATGTTATTGATTTTATTCTTTGCACAGTTTATTATGAAACATAGGGAGAAGATTAATTCTCTCCCCGTGCTTTTGAGCTGTATCGCATTGTTTGCGGTTCCCTGGGTGTTGGTAAAGGAACAGCCCGACTTATCCACCAGCATCGTGCTCCTGATCCTGTTTGCCGTCATCCTGTTTGCCGGCGGGATCAGTTACAAGCTGGTGTTGGGAGCTTTGGCGGTAGCGATACCTGCGGTGATCATTCTGGTGACGCTGGCATTTCAGCCGGACACGGAGAACGATCTGTTAGAGCATTACCAAAAGCAGCGTATCATGGCGTTTTTCTATCCGGATGAGTATGCCAGCACCACGGCGTATCAGCAGTTAAATTCCCGCATGGCGATCGCGTCCGGCCAGTTGAACGGCAAGGGTTACAAAAACAATGAGATCACTTCCGTGAAAAATGGTAATTTTGTGTCCGAGGCGGAGACGGACTTTATCTTTACAGTGATCGGGGAGGAGTTTGGCTTCAAAGGCAGCGTGGTGGTCGTTGTGCTTTTGATGGGCATTTCTTTGGAATGTATGACAGCCGCGCGGAAAGCAAAGGATATCGGGGGGACGATCATTGCTGCCGGTGTGGGAGGCTGGATCGGATTTCAGACGTTTATCAATCTGGGCGTCGCGACGCTGATTTTGCCCAACACAGGGTTGCCGCTTCCTTTCGTGAGCTATGGACTGACTTCTCTTATGAGTCTCTATATTGGGATTGGGTTTGTGTTGAATGTCAGATTGCAGCCAAAAAGGTCAAGCTAGCAGCGTTGCTGGAATTAGAGAGGGTGGAGTATGAATATTGCGCTGATCGCACATGATGCGAAAAAAAAGCTGATGCAGAATTTCTGTATTGCATATCGGGGGATTTTGAGCAAGCACGATCTGTATGCAACAGGTACGACGGGGAGACTGATCGAGGAAGTGACCAATTTAAATATTTACAAGTTTCTGGCGGGACACTTGGGGGGAGAGCAGCAGATCGGAGCGGAGATCGAGCACAACCAGATGGATCTGGTGATCTTTTTGAGAGATGCGCTGACGCCCAAGGTGCATGAGCCGGATATCAACAATTTGGCGAGACTTTGCGATATTCACAATATTCCGCTCGCCACGAATCTGGCGAGCGCGGAACTGTTGATCAAGGCTTTGGACAGAGGAGATTTTGAGTGGCGTGAAATGTACAAGTAGAAGAAGATTGGCGATAGGACTTTCCTGCGCGCTGCTGTTTGGACTGACCGGCTGCGGGAAGCTTTCTTATGACATGCCATACAGCGCAAGTCCTAAAGTGAGCAGCTTCAACACCATCCCCTCCAGGGATTCGGAGAAGGTGCCGCCTTTTGCTACGGACTTGTGTATTGTGACGGGAGATTTGACATATGATGACTTGATCGACTTGTCTACCGTGGAGGCGGCGGGACTTTTTGATCTGAATGACGGGGATGTGTTGTACGCCAAGAATATGCATGAGAGGCTTTATCCGGCCAGTTTGACGAAGGTGATGACGGCGCTTGTGGCGCTGCAGAACGGTTCGCTGGATCAAAAACTGACAGCGACCGGATCAGTCAATATCACGGAGTCGGGGGCGACACTCTGCGGTGTCAAGAGCGGCGACTCCATGACGCTTGACCAGGCGCTCCACATCCTGCTCATGTATTCCGCCAATGATGTGGCGATGATGATCGCGGAGAGTATCGGCGGCAGCGTGGACGGTTTTGTGGAGATGATGAATGAGGAGGCGGTTCGGCTGGGCGCCACCAACACGCATTTTATGAACCCCAATGGACTTTCCGACGAGCAGCACTACACCACGGCTTACGATATGTACCTGATTTTCAACGAGGCGATCAAATATGACACCTTCAATGAGATCATACATATGACCAGCTACGACACGGTCTATTATGACGGTAACGGCAGAGAGAAGAATCTGACGGTCAACACCACCAACCAGTTTTTGCGGGGCGGCTATACCGCGCCGGACAATGTGACGGTGATCGGCGGCAAGACGGGCACCACCAGCGCGGCAAAGAGTTGTCTGATCCTGCTTGTGAGGGATGCGGGGGGTGCGCCTTATATCTCTGTAATCCTGAAAGCCGAAACGGGGGAGGCGCTCTACAGCGGGATGACCCTTTTGTTGGAGCAAATCAATAGGTAACAGTTACGCTCCAGCGGGGTAATCATTCCCATTCGGACACGCTCCCGCTCGATGAAACACGTAGCGGCACATAAGCTGACAAAGTACGTCAGCTAAGTGCCGACGTGTTTCAACGGTTCCTCATGGGAACAATTACCCCACTGGAGCTCCGTATCCGGCAATGTCGAGTGGATTTTCCGGATGCTGCGATCGAATTGTGCGGATGATATCTTCCAAAGCAGACGCTAGCGAGCCGTCGGTACTTAGATGCCGTACTTTGGCATCT
>JAMPHU010000037.1 GCA_023663225.1 Candidatus Gastranaerophilales bacterium | reverse complement strand
GGTGCAGCGAAAGCGTGTCTGCGTTGGAATATACCATCCGCACAATGACACTCGCAAAGAAATAAATTTTGTACCAAAACCAATACAATCCAACAAAATCCACATTTTGCCTCATCAAAAATAACAAAAACCAACACACAAAACCATTGACAAACCACACAAACGGGCATATAATAAGCAGTAAGAGATTGTTTCGGGAAGGACGGGTAATCGTAATGAGTAGGTATAACAGTGCAAAAGTACCCAAGACAGAGCGTATCACAAAGCTGGTGGAGCATCTGTATGCCAAGATGCCGGAGATCGAGTCCGCCAGAGCGGTTCTGTTGACGGAGTCTTACCGTCAGACGGAAGGGGAGCCTATCGTCTTGCGCCGTGCGAAAGCGTTCGCACATATTTTGGAGAATATTCCCATCATTATTCGCGAGGGAGAGCTGATTGTGGGCAGTACCACCATCGCTCCCAGGGGATGTCAGACATACCCTGAGTTTTCCTATGAATGGCTGGAGGGGGAGTTTGAGACGGTCGCTGCCAGAGAGGCGGATCCTTTTTTCATTTCAGACAAGGCCAAGCGGGAGATCAGGGAGGCGGATACTTACTGGAAGGGCAAGACTACCAGCGAGCTAGCCACCGCTTATATGGCGCCGGAGACGCTGCGCGCCATGGCGCACAATATGTTTACGCCGGGCAATTATTTTTACAATGGAGTGGGACATGTGACCGTCAAGTACGATGAGGTTCTCGCCATCGGTTTTGAGGGGATCCTGAAGAAAGCTCAGGACGAGTTACATAAATGCCATTTCGGAGACGCCGATTATGCCACAAAGAGCCGTTTTTTACAGGCGGTGATCATTAGCTGCCGCGCCGTGATAGGCTATGCCGTCCGCTACGCCGAGCTGGCCGAGAGAGAGGCGTATTCCTGTAAAGATGCGAAGAGAAAAGAGGAGCTTGCGCGGATTGCGGCTAACTGCCGCAAAGTGCCGGCCGGGGGAGCCGAGAGCTTCTATGAGGCATGTCAGAGCTTTTGGTTCGTACAGCAGCTTTTACAGTTGGAATCTTCCGGACATTCGATTTCTCCGGGACGTTTCGATCAATATATGTACCCTTATTACAGGGCTGATCTGGACAAGGGTGTTCTCACCAGAGAATTTGCCCAGGAGTTGATCGACTGTATCTGGGTGAAGTTAAATGATCTGAACAAGTGCAGAGATGCGGACAGCGCAAAGGGATTTGCCGGATACAGCCTGTTCCAGAATTTGATCGTGGGCGGACAGGACGAGCAGGGCGTGGACGTGACTAACGATCTATCGTTTATGTGCCTTGACGCGTCCATACATGTATTTTTGCCGCAGCCGTCTCTGTCCATCCGTGTGTGGAACGGTTCCCCCCAGGAGCTTTTGCTGCGGGCGGCTGAGTTGACCAGGACCGGCATCGGTCTTCCGGCCTATTACAATGACGAGGTGATCATTCCTTCGCTGATGAGCAGGGGAGTGACTTTGGAGGACGCTCGGACATACAATATCATCGGCTGTGTGGAGCCGCAGAAGGCGGGCAAGACTTGGGGCTGGCACGACGCTGCTTTCTACAATATGTGCCGTCCTCTGGAGCTGGTATTTACAAACGGTGTGGACTGCGGGGAGCAGATCGGGCCCAAGACCGGCGATGTGGAGGATCTAAAGACTTTTGAGGAATTTTACGACGCCTACAAGACGCAGATGAATTATTTTATCTCCCTGTTGGTGAATGCGGATAACGCCATTGATCAGGCTCACGCGGAGCGGGTGCCGCTTCCTTTCCTGGCCAGTATGGTGGACGACTGCATCACGAGGGGCAAGACCTGCGAGCAGGGCGGCTGTATATATAACTTTACGGGGCCGCAGGGTTTTGGCATCGCCAACGTGGCGGATTCGCTCTATGCGGTCAAGACGCTGGTCTACGATGAGAAAAAGGTCACTCTGTCGGATTACAAAAAGGCGCTGCTTTTCAACTATGGAAAGGGCGTCAACGAGCTAGTGATGGGCCAGGTGGCGGGCAAGGTGGCCAGAGAGATGTTGGCGGCGGGCGTCCGGCCAGATGCGGCAGCCTTATCGCAGGCCGCACAGAAAGTGATCGCGGAGGCAGTCACGCCCGCGGAGCAGAAAAAGTTTGACGAATTGTTGAAGATGATCGATGAGATCGATAAATTCGGAAACGATATCGAAGAGGTCGATCAATTTGCGAGAGACGCAGCCTATACTTATACCAAGCCTTTGCTACAGTATTACAATCCCAGAGGCGGGCAGTTCCAGGCGGGGATGTACCCTGTGTCGGCGAACGTTCCTCTGGGGGCGCAGACAGGGGCCACGCCCGACGGCCGGCTGGCTGGTATGCCAGTGGCGGACGGTGTGTCTCCCTCCGCGGGGAAGGATGTCCACGGCCCGACGGCGGCGGCCAATTCCGTGTCCACGCTAGATCACGGTATCGCCTCCAACGGTACGCTCTTCAATCAGAAGTTCCATCCTTCCGCATTGAGCGGCGAGGAAGGATTGCAGAATTTTGTCAGTCTGATCAGAACCTATTTTGATAGAAAAGGAAGCCATATGCAGTTTAATGTGGTCTCCAGAGAAACGCTCTTAGACGCCCAAAAGCACCCTGAAAATTATAAGCATCTGGTGGTGCGTGTGGCGGGTTACAGCGCTTTGTTCACCACCCTGTCAAAGAGTCTGCAGGACGATATCATCCGACGCACAGAGCAGGGATTTTAAAGAGTATCAGGGAGGTGGATCATGGAGCTGCTTGATACAAAGGGCAGGATTTTTGATATCCAGCGCTATTCCATCCACGACGGGAAAGGGATCCGCACCATTGTGTTTTTAAAGGGTTGTGTGCTTCGGTGCAAATGGTGTTGTAATCCGGAATCCCAGGAGTACCGGATCCAGACCATGACCGTGGCTGGCGAGTCCAAGGTCATCGGGCGGGATGTGACCGTGGCGGAAGTGATGGAGGAAGTGGAGAAGGACAGAGGATATTATCGCAGGAGCGGAGGTGGCATGACGCTTTCGGGGGGCGAGAGTCTCTGTCAGCCGGAGTTCGCCAGAGCGCTTCTTGTGGCGGCCAAGTCCAGGGGAATCAACACAGCCATGGAGAGCATGGCGTGCGCGTCCTATGAAGTGATCGAGAGCATCCTGCCGTATCTGGATACCTATTTGATGGATATCAAACATATGAACCCGGGAAAACATGAAGCGTTTACCGGCAAGCGGAATGACTTGATGCTGGAAAACGCCAGAAAAGTCGCGGCGTCCGGCCAGACTGAGTTGGTGATCAGAGTGCCGGTGATCCCTACTTTTAACGATACGCCCCAGGAGATCGGCGCCATCGCGCAGTTTGCGGACAAACTGCCCGGCGTGAAGCGGATCCACCTGTTGCCCTATCACAGACTGGGACAGGACAAATATGACGGCCTGGGCAGAGAGTATCTGCTGCCGGACATTTTGCCGCCGGAGAACGAGCACATGCAGATGCTTCGGAAGCTGGTGGAGAACGGAACCGGATTGGAGTGCAGGATCGGCGGTTGACCGGACGGAAAGGAAGAGGATTATGAAGAACGATTTGTCATATCTGGATGAGGACAGGACGCGCATCATACAGGAATGTGTGCCGGGCTGTCAGATCACGCTTGCGCACATCATAGCCAGTCCGGATAAGGTCTTGTATGCCAAGCTGGGTTTGGATCCCAAGATCGATTATGAGAAAGCGGCTATCGGGATCACCACGGTCACGCCCTCGGAGACCGCTATCATCATGGCGGACATCGCTTTAAAGTCCAGCGGCATCGACTTAGGGTTTGTAGATCGTTTCAGCGGCTCTTTGATCTTTACCGGAACGGTCAGTGAGGTGGAGGCGGCCATGGACGCGATCAGTCAGTATACGAGAGACCAGTTGGGTTATACGGTCTGCGAGGTTACCAAGACATGAGGAAGCTGATTCTGATGGGGCGCAGTGAGGCGGGCAAGACCACGCTCACGCAGGCGCTCAGAGGTGAGGAGATCCGATATTACAAGACGCAGGATGTACACCACTATGACAGTGTGATCGACACGCCGGGAGAGTATGCGCAGAGCCACAGGCTGGGGAAGGCGCTGGCGCTCTACACTTATGAGGCGGATGTGGTGGGGATCCTGGTGGCGGCCAACGAGCCTTATTCGTTGTTCCCGCCCAATGTGACCTGTCAGGCCAACAGAGAGTGTATCGGCATCGTGACCAAAATCGATCTGCCGAACGCCAACATCGAGCAGGCGGACAGATGGCTGGAGATAGCGGGCTGCAAGACAATTTTTCATGTAAATTCCCTGGAAGGTGTTGGAGTGGGAGAAATTCTCGACTATCTGAAACAGGATGTGGAGAAAATAAAGATAAGCGTGCTATAAAATTTATCATAAAGATTATATTTTAAGGAGGTTTTATTATTATGGTAAACGAAATGGAGATCAAAAAACAGATCTGCGACGTCGGAAAACGGATTTATGACCGCAATATGGTGGCGGCCAATGACGGTAATATTTCCGTGAAGCTGAACGACCATGAATTTCTCTGCACCCCCACAGGTGTGTCCAAGGGATTCATGACACCTGAATTTATCTGTAAGGTGGACGAGAACGGCAATGTGCTGCAGGCGAACAAAGGCTTCAAACCCTCATCCGAGATCAAGATGCATATGCGCGTCTATCAGAAGCGTCCGGATGTAGGTTCCGTGGTTCACGCGCATCCTACTTTTGCGACTTCCTTCGCGATCGCGGGTATCCCTCTGACGCAGCCTATCATGCCGGAGGCTGTGATCTCGCTTGGATGTGTGCCCATCGCTGAGTACGGCACCCCTTCCACCATGGAGATCCCTGACAATCTGGAGAAGTATCTGCCCTATTTTGACGCGGTGTTGCTTGAGAGCCACGGCGCGCTGACCTGGAGCACCGATCTGCTCGCGGCTTATCACAAGATGGAGAGCGTGGAGTTCTATGCGGAGCTTTTGTACAAGTCCAAGATGTTAGGCGGCCCCAAGGAATTTGACAAGGCCAACATCAAGAAGCTTTATGAGATCCGCCGTAAATTCGGTATGCCCGGCAAGCATCCCGCCAATATCTGCCTGAACAAAGGGACGGACAACTGCCATAACTGCGGCGGACACTGTGGCGGCGACTACAAGCAGTTCCCCGGCTATGATTATGACTTCAGCGATATGTCCGGCGAAGGCGGTGTGAATGAGGCGGCCATTGCCGAGATCGTAAAGAGAGTCATCTCCGAATTAAAATAGTTGGAAGGTTCGATTATGAATGAGATGAATGTGGAAAGCGCCGTGCGGGATGTGCTCCGCAAGATGAGGGCGTCCTCGGCCATGAATCTGCAGTTGGCTACCGCTTTGATCGAAGAGGTGGAGGCGGAAGCCGCCCGCATGGGTGTAAAGGCTGTGGTGGCGGTGTCGGATGCGTCCGGCAGGCCCGTGGCGATCCACTGTATGGACGGTTCTTATATCGGAAGCTTTGACGTGGCGCTAAATAAGACCTACACCTCCGTGGCATTTCAGATGTCCACGGCGGAGTTGGCGGTGTTGGCCGCTCCCGGCGGCTCCCTTTATGGGATCCAGAACACCAACGAGGGCAAGATCGTCATATTTGGCGGGGGAGAACCCCTTTTGTTAGACGGTGTGATGATCGGCGCGATCGGGGTGAGCGGAGGCACGGCCGAACAGGACACAAGGCTGGGAGCCTACGGAAAAAATAAATTAAAGGAAGTGATAGCTTGGAAATAACAGAAAGCCAGATTAAAAGTATAGTCGGCGAAGTGATGGCGAAGATGCAGTTGGGCAGCAGCGTATCCGGTATGCACGGTGTGTTTGCCGATATGAACACCGCCATCGCAAAGGCAAAAGAAGCGCAGCAGCAAGTGCGCGTAATGTCCATGGATCAGCGTGAGAAAATCATCTCCTGCATCCGTGTGAAGGTCAAGGAAAATGCTGAGACTCTGGCACGCATGGGCGTGGACGAGACAGGCATGGGCAATGTGGGAGACAAAATCTTAAAGCACCTTCTGGTGGCGGAAAAGACTCCCGGAACGGAAGATATCAAGACACAGGCATGGTCTGGAGACAGGGGACTTACTTTGGTGGAGATGGGACCCTTTGGCGTGATCGGCGCCATCACTCCCTGCACCAACCCCAGCGAGACCGTGATCTGCAATACCATGGGGATGTTGGCCGGCGGCAACACGGTGGTGTTTAACCCCCATCCGCAGGCGATTCGGACTTCCATCTACGCCATCAATCTGTTGAATGAGGCGTCCCTGGAGGCAGGAGGGCCGGACAATATCGCGTGCACGGTGGAGAAACCCACTTTGGACAGCAGCGCGGTTATGATGAAGCATAAGGATATTCCTCTGCTGGTGGCCACCGGAGGTCCCGGTGTGGTCACAGCCGTACTTTCTAGTGGCAAGCGCGGGATCGGCGCAGGAGCGGGCAATCCTCCCGCGTTGGTGGACGAGACGGCGGATATCAGGAAAGCGGCGCAGGATATCGTAAACGGATGTACGTTTGACAACAATCTCCCCTGCATTGCGGAGAAGGAGGTCGTGGCGGTAGATGCGATCTGTGACGAACTGATGAAGTACATGATAGAGGAGCAGGGATGCTATCTGGCTTCCCCGGAGGTACAGGACAAACTGGCGCACACCGTGATCACGGAAAAGGGCGCTTTAAACCGCAAGTGTGTGGGCAGAAGCGCAAAGGCGCTGCTCAAGATGGTGGGCGTGGAGGTTCCCGATAACATCCGCTGTATCGTGTTTGAAGGCCCTAAGGAGCATCCGCTCATCACCACGGAGTTGATGATGCCCATCTTGGGAGTGGTCAGAGCAAAGGACTTCAAGGATGCGGTGGAGCAGGCTGTGTGGCTTGAGCATGGAAATCGTCATTCCGCACATATCCACTCCAAGAATGTGGATCGGATCACCGAGTACGCGCGTGCCATCGACACGGCGATTCTGGTAAAGAACGGCCCTTCCTATGCGGCGCTTGGATTTGGAGGAGAGGGCTTCCCGACCTTTACCATTGCCAGCCGTACCGGAGAGGGACTGACCAGTGCACAGACCTTCACCAAGAGGAGAAGATGCACTATGTCGGACAGTCTGTGCATACGTTAATAGTGCGAGTGATATTGAGAAAAAGGAGGAGATAAAAATGGATATGAACGCCAATCAGGTGGAAGCCATTGTGAAGCAGGTCTTGAGCAGTCTTTCCGCGGGGAATGTGTCTGCGGGTGTTTCCGCTTCCGCCGGCAGCGCCTCGGTGCCGAAGACGGCGCGTGTGGCAATGCTGACCAGTCTGGAGCATTTTGACATAAAGGAATACCCCATCCCGGAGGTTGGGGATGACGATATCCTGGTGAAGGTGGAAGGCTGCGGCATCTGCGGCACGGACGCCCATGAATTTAAGAGAGATCCCTTCGGATTGATCCCTGTGGCGCTGGGCCATGAGGGGACCGGCGAGATCGTAAAGATGGGTAAGAACGTCAAGGTGGACAGCGCAGGCAAGCCCGTAAAGCTGGGCGACAAGGTAGTCACCTGCATGATCTTCAAGGACAACCCCGATATCACCATGTTTGATTTAAACAAGCAGAACGTGGGCGGCGCCGATGTATACGGATTGCTCCCCGACGATGATGTGCATTTGAACGGATGGTTTTCCGATTATATCTTTATCAGAGGCGGCTCCACTTTCTTCAATGTGAGCGACCTGGATCTGGATTCCCGTATCCTGATCGAACCCTGCGCGGTGCTGGTTCATGCGGTGGAGCGTGCCAAGAGCACAAACATCCTTCGCTTCAACAGCAGAGTCGTGGTGCAGGGATGCGGCCCCATCGGTCTGATCTGCATCGCAGTCTTACATACCATGGGTATCGGCAATATCATCGCCGTGGACGGCAACGCGGGCCGTCTGGAGTTCGCTAAGAAGCTGGGCGCGAGCGATTCCGTCAACTTTAAGGATTACAACGGCGTGGAGGCTATGGCAGAGGGCGTGAAGGAGAAGTTTGAGGGACATCTGGCGGACTTTGCGTTCCAGTGCACCGGTTCTCCCGCGGGACATTCCAACATTTATAAGTTCATCCGCAACGGCGGCGGACTTTGCGAGCTGGGATTTTTCATCAACGGCGGCGACGCTACCATCAATCCGCACTTTGATATCTGCTCCAAGGAGATCACCACAGTGGGAAGCTGGGTGTACACGCTGAGAGACTACGCCACGACCTTCGAGTTTTTAAAGAGCGCAAAGGCGATCGGTCTTCCCATGGGCGAGCTGATCACTGACAAGTATCCTTTGAGCCAGATCAATGAGGCGTATAAGAAGAATCTTGCCATGACAGGTTTAAAGATCGCGGTTCTGCCCGATTAAGGAGACAGGCTTATGGATGAGAGAGCAGTTGGTTTTTTAGAGGTTTACGGGTTGTGCTGTGCGTTTATCGCGGCGGACGCGGGATGCAAGGCGGCGAACGTGACTCTGGAGCCTTTCGACAAGAATAAGCCGGCCAATGCCGACACGCTTCCGGTACCGCTTTTGGTGACCATCAAATTTCGCGGCAGCGTGGAAGATGTGACGGCGGCGGTAGAGGCGGGGCGTCAGGTGGCGGAGGCTATGACCGGAGTGGTCACCAGCCATGTCATCCCCAGACCGACACAGGATACTTTAAAAATGTTAGGAATCAGCGGTTTTGATACAAACTAAACACAAGGAGGAAATAAAATGGCACAGGAAGCATTAGGAATGGTAGAGACCAGAGGACTCACCGCAGCGATCGAGGCGGCGGATGCGATGACCAAGGCGGCGGAAGTCGTTTTGATCGGCACCGAGAAGATCGGTTCCGGACTGGTGACGGTCATGGTTCGCGGTGATGTGGGTGCGGTGAAGGCTTCAGTGGAGACTGGCGCGGCAGCAGCAAGCCGTCTGGGCGAGCTGGTAGCGCAGCATGTGATTCCCAGGCCTCACACGGATGTCGAGAAGATCCTTCCCGGATTTCCTCAGTCGAAGTAATCTATGGGGACTTCATACGGATTGATCGAGGTGTCCGGTGTGGTTGCTGCGATTGAATCACTGGATGCCATGTGCAAAGCGGCCAGCGTGGCGCTCTTGACATGGGAGCGGAAGCTGGGAGGCCGCCTGGTAACTCTGATTGTGGAGGGAGATGTGGCCGATGTGACGGCGGCGGTGGACGCTGCCATCCAGATCACGAAGGAGAACGGTCATATCATGGCTGCATACGGCGTGATCGCGGCGCCCACGGACGAGATCAGGAAAATGGTGGCGCTCAGCGCAAGGCGGCTCGGCAAAGATCTGTACAGAGAACTGTTTTAGCGGCGTGTTACAAAATAGTAGAAATTACTGCAAAAATGCGGTAAAATCAATATAACAACAAACGTAGGTCAAATTATTTAAGGAGGACAATATTATGACACAGGAAGCATTAGGGATGGTGGAAACCAGAGGTCTCACCGCGGCGATCGAGGCGGCTGATACCATGTGCAAGGCTGCAAACGTTACCTTGATCGGCACGGAGAAGATCGGCTCCGGTTTGGTGACCGTTATGGTTCGCGGCGATGTGGGCGCGGTAAAGTCCGCTGTGGAAGCAGGCGCGACCAACGCTGAGAGGCTGGGTGAGCTGGTAGCTCAGCACGTCATTCCCAGACCTCATACTGATGTTGAGGGTATCCTTCCCAAGATCAAATAAGAAAAGGGAAGCGGATAACAAGATTGCCGGATGGGCGGACAGAAGAAAGCTCTTTTGTCCGCTGTTCGGACAATCTGTAAAAAGACCATAACTTCATGCCGCTTGCGCGGCGGAATGAGAGGAAATATGGAAAGAGATGAATTGGAAGCATTGACCAAGATCGTGATATCCTGTATCCAGGCGGAAGGCCAAAAAGGAAACGGTTTCCAGGTGCCGGTGGGAGTGAGCAACAGACATATCCATCTGTCCCAGGAGGATGTGGAGACACTCTTTGGAGCGGGATATCAACTGACCAAGAAAAAAGATTTGATGGGCGGACAGTTTGCGGCCAACGAGTGTTGTACGATCGTAGGATTGAAGCTGCGCGCTATTGAGAATGTGAGAGTGTTGGGGCCTGTCCGCAAAAAGACACAGGTCGAGATCAGCCAGACCGACGCCAGAAAGCTGGGGATCAATGTGCCCGTGCGGGAATCCGGTGATGTGGCGGGTTCTGCGCCGATCGCCATCGTAGGGCCCAAGGGCGCCGTCTACTGTAAGGAAGGCTGTATCGTGGCGGCAAGGCACATCCATATGTCTCCCGCGGACGCGGCGAAAGCCGGTGTACACGACGGAGATTACGTCAGCGTGAGAGTAGAGAATGAGAGAGGCACCACTTTCGATCAGGTGAAGATCCGCGTGGACGAAAGTTTTACTTTGGAGATGCATATTGATACCGATGAGGCGAATGCCAGCGGCATCAAATCTGACGACAAAGTCTCCATCGTGCGGAACTGATTGGGAAGATCGGCGTTTTTTACCTGAGTTTGGGAGTTGAGGAAAGCGAAATGATTATTGGAAAAGTGACAGGAAGTATCGTTTCAACCCGTAAGCAGGATAACCTGATCGGCAACAAGTTTATGATTGTGGAACCCATCGGTATTATGAATGGTGAGAACCGGCAGTTGGTGGCTATAGACAATATCGGAGCCGGTATCGGCGAGTATGTCCTGATCGCACAGGGCAGCGCGGCCCGTATCGGCTGCGGTATGTCCGATTCTCCCATAGATGCTGCAATTGTCGGAATCATTGACGATATCGGAAAGTTGGGATAGGCTTATGGAAATTGCAGAACTGAGCAGGATATTGAGAGAAAACGGTATCGTAGGCGCCGGAGGGGCCGGTTTTCCCACCTATGGAAAATTGTCCGACAAGGCGGATACGGTGCTGATGAACTGTGCGGAGTGTGAGCCGCTGTTAAAGCTGCACAGGCAGCTTTTGGCAAAACATGCCCATGAGATTATGAAAGCGTTTGCCCTGATCGCCGAGACAGTCGGCGCGAAAGAGGCGATTATCGGAATAAAAGAAGAGTATCAAGCCACCATACGGGCATTGGAGGAGTATTTGGGAGAATTTCCAAACATGCGGATCCATAAGCTGCCCGGAGCATACCCCATGGGGGATGAGGTGGTGTTGATTTACGAGGCTACCGGTCGGGTGGTGAGACCCGGCGGTCTGCCCATAGAGTGCGGCATTGCCGTGTTCAACGTGGAGACGCTCTACAATGTGTACCGCGCCGTGTGGGAACAGCATCCCGTCACGGACAAATGTGTCACGATAGTAGGTGAAGTGGAGCGTCCCGTCACGGTTCGCGTCCCTATCGGAACCCGTATACGGGATGTGGTGGCGATGGCAGGCCAAATCACCACAGCGGATCCGGTCTATCTGTTGGGAGGCCCTATGATGGGAGGGTTTGGAACGGAGCATCAGCCTGTGACCAAGACCACCAACGCGGTGATTGTACTGCCGGAGGATCATATTCTGGTACATAAAAAGAAAGCGCGCTTTTCCAACAGCGTGGCGCGGGCTGCGTCCTCCTGTTGTCAGTGCCAGACCTGTACAGACCTTTGCCCGAGACATGCGCTGGGGCATCCTATTGAGCCGCATCTGTTTATGCGTTCGGCGGCGAACCGCGATTTTCACGATTTGGATCCTTTTTTAAACACCTATTTTTGCAGTTCCTGCGGGTTGTGCGAGATGTATAGCTGTCCCCAGGGACTTTCCCCCCGCAGTATGATGGCGGAGTATAAGGGGGGCCTGCGGAAGGCGGGAGTGAAGCCGCCCACAGTGGAGGCGGATCCGGTGAAGGAATCCAGAGAGTACCGCAGAGTGCCGGAGAAGAGGCTGCTTGCACGGCTGGGACTGGTGAAATATGAGCGTGAAGCGCCCTTGGATGACAGCGTGCGCGCGGCACAAGGGGTCAAGGTGCTGTTATCTCAGCATATCGGCGCGCCGGCGCAGGCGGCTGTGAAAGCGGGAGATCAAGTCTCCTGCGGACAGATGATCGCCGCGGCGGCGGAAGGGTTGTCCGTGAACATTCACGCACCCATAGACGGCAAGGTGACCGAGGTGACTAAGCAGTACATAACCATCGAGTAAAAAGTCCATTTGCGCAGGGCGGCGCAGAAATGAGGATATTATGCATAAAGCCATTGGAATGATTGAATTTAAGACGGTTTCGGCGGGTATCACCGCGGCGGATCAGATGGTTAAGACCGCGCAGGTGGAGCTGTTAGAGGCGCAGACGGTCTGTCCCGGCAAGTACATAGCGTTGATCGCCGGAGATCTGAGCGCTGTGAACGCGGCGGTGGAGACGGCGGAGTCCACAAGGCCGGAGGAGTTGATCGACAGCTTTGTCCTGGGTAATCCCGACGAATCGATCTTTCCGGCGATCTACGGCAGCAGCCAGATCGAGGGAGTGGACGCTCTGGGAGTACTTGAGACTTATGACGCGGCTTCCATCATCGTGGCGGCGGATATCGCGGCCAAGACGGCGATCGTCAAACTGATAGAACTGCGCATAGCCAAGGGAATGTGCGGAAAGTCCTATCTGCTGATCACCGGAGAGGTGTCGGCGTGCGAGGCGGCTATTGCAAAGGCGAAGACGGCTGTGGGAGAGAAGGGGATGTTTCTGGACTCCTCGGTGATCGCACATCCGGATCCGCAGATCTGTAAGGCAATCTTGTAAGGAAGAGGAGAGAATCGGGAGATGCTGGCGGCGGAGAGAAGAAATCTGATACTGGAAAAACTTCAGGACGAAAAGAAAGTCGTTGTCAGCGAGTTGAGCGAACTTTTTGAGGTGTCGGAGGAGACCATAAGGCGCGATCTGGAGAAATTCGACAGAGAGGGACTGGCCACCAAGAGCTACGGCGGAGCGGTCTTAAATGAAAACAACAATATCGATATGCCTTTTCATGTCCGCAAAAAGAAAAATATGCAGGGCAAGAGGGTGATTGCGGATCTGATCAGAGGACTGATCGCGGACGGCGAACATATCATTGTGGATCCCAGCACTACGGCCGTGCCGATCGTACAGGCTCTGCGCGGAAAGGAGCGGCTGACGATCATCACCAACTCCATAGAAGTACTGTTGGAACTGACGGATGCGTCCGGCTGGGATGTGATCTCCACGGGAGGGACTCTGAAAGAAAATTATCTGGCGTTAGTAGGCACGCGGGCGATCGACAGCATCTCCTCCTTCAATGCGGACAAGGTGATCCTCTCCTGCAAGGGGATCGATATGAAGAAGGGGATCACGGATGCCAACGACATGTTTTCACAGGTGAAGAAAGCTATGCTGCGATCGGCGGCACAGAGGATACTGGCGGTGGATCGCACAAAGTTCGGCAGAGTGGCGTTTTCGCAGATCTGTATGTTGGAGGATATCGACATGGTGGTGACGGATGTACGGCCGTCCGACGAGTGGATGCGCTTTTTTGAGCAGAGAAGGATCAAGTGTCTGTATGGAAAAGAAAACTAAGGTGATCGCATTTGCAAACAATAAGGGAGGCAGCGGCAAGACTACCTCCTGCGCCAATATCGGCTATTCCCTGTCTGTCCTGGGGAAAAAGGTGCTCTTGGTGGACGGGGATATGCAGTTGAATCTGTCCCTGTCCTTTTTCGGCGAAGATGAAGTGCTGGAGATGGCGGCCGGCGCAGACAATCTGTATCAGGCGATCAAACGGCAGGAGGATCTGAGAGGATGCATCGTCCGCACTCCCTACGAAGGGGTGGATCTGGTTCCCTCGTCTACGTTGATGAGCGGCATCGAGTACGAGCTTTTTACCAGATGGCAGCGGGAATTGATATTGAAAAAGAGTTTGCAGCCGATCAGAGACATCGGAGAGTACGATTATATCCTGATCGATGCGCCGCCCACCTTGGGCGGCTGGGTGGCCAATATCCTGTGTGCCTCAGATTTTGTGATCATGCCGGTGGAGGCGAGCCCCTGGGGACTGTTCGGCGTGGCGAATATGTTTGAGTTTTTGGAGGATATAAAACAGCTTAATGATAAGCTGCAGCTTTTGGGGATCGCGGTCACGAAGGTGGACGGCAGAAAAGCCTATGACAGGCAGACTATCGAGGCCCTGAAACAGACAGAGGGTGTTCACGTGTTTGAGCACGTAATCCGCATAGACAGTGAGGTGGGATGGGCCCAGGACGACAGCAAGCCTATTTTGGTTCACAAGAAAAGTTCCAGAAGTGCGGGAGAATATATGGAGTTGACAAAGGAGATTGATGAAGATGCCAGTAGGATCAGGTAGTATCAAGAGAGCTGCAAAAGCAAACGAAAGCGCGGCGGCAAAGGCTGCGGAACAAAGCGTCAAAACGACCGAAGAAAAGGAGGCACAGACTGCGCCTGCTGCGAAGAAGGGCAGAGGGAGAAAAGCGGCCGATAAGAAGCCGACGGTCAAAGGACAGACAGCCGCCAAAGGACAGATAGTCGCCACCGACAGGAAGGCTGAGAGTGATCAGAAAGAAGAAAAGGCGGCAGCGCAGAATGGCAAGGAGCAGAAAATTTATCACGTGACAGAGGAGCTGCCGATTTATCTGCTATAGCAGAAAGAAATACTAAACAACCAAAGGAGGGTTATGTCATGTCACATAATGAGAATTTAAAAAGTGTCTCCGCGCAGGAGGCGATGCAGAGGCTGCAACAGGGAAATGCAAAATACCTGAATGCGGCGGTATGCGATGGAGATATCTCCCCCGCCATTCGCAAGGATACTTGTGAGAACGGGCAGTATCCCTATGCGATCGTCGTTACCTGTTCGGATTCGCGCGTGATACCGGAGAGTATTTTTATGACGGGGATCGGAGAATTGTTTACGATCCGTGTGGCCGGAAATGTGATCAACGATTTTCAACTGGGCAGCGTGGAGTATGCGGCGGATCATCTCGGCAGCAAGCTGGTGGTTGTGTTGGGGCATACAAACTGCGGCGCGGTGGGAGCTGCGCTGGGCGGGCACGTAGGCGGTTTTATACAGTCCATCACTGACGAGATCAAGGCAGCCATCGGGGATGAGACCGACGGCTATCAGGCATGTTGCCTGAATGTCAAGCACGGTGTGAAAAAGATCACGGACGCTCTTAAGCTCTCGGCTGACGGGGAAGCCGACGGCCTGCAAGTGGTTGGCGCGGTCTATCATATAGAGGATGGCAGCGTGGAATTTATCAAGTAGAGCAAGCAGTTCGACAATCGATGTGATATGGATAAGTCTCGCAGTTCTTATGTTTAAGGACTGCGGGATTTTTTTGTCATATTTTTGAGGTAACCGTTCAGTCATGCAGAACGGTTACTTTTTGAGGAAGAGGCACGAGGAAGAGGCGTATGGACAATATATATGGCTATGTGCGTGTCAGCACCAGGGAACAGAACGAGGACAGGCAGATGGTTGCCTTGAATGAAGTGCTGGTGCCGGAGGGGAATATTTATGTGGACAAGCAGTCCGGCAAGGATTTCAAACGTCCCATGTATAACCGTCTGCTCAAGATACTAAAGCAGGACGATCTGCTCTATATCAAAAGCATAGACCGGCTGGGCAGGAATTATGGGGAAATATTGGAGCAGTGGAGAATATTGACAAAGGAGAAGAAAATTGATATTGTGGTCTTGGATATGCCGCTTTTGGACACCAGGAGGGGCAAGGATCTGATGGGGACCTTTTTGAGCGATATCGTCCTGCAGGTCTTGTCTTTTGTGGCGGAAAACGAGAGAACCAATATCAGACAGAGGCAGAAGGAAGGGATCGAGGCGGCGAAAGTGCGGGGCGTGAATTTTGGAAGACCGCGCAAACAGGAGCAGGAAGATTTCCGGCAGATATACAGAAGGTGGACGGCACAGGAGATATCCGCGCGGGAGGCAGCGAGCCTGTGCAAGATATCCCGCTCCACATTTTACAGAAGAGCAAAGGAAGCGGACGAAGGCTGCGAATAAGAACAGGAGGACTGCCATGAATATTGCGCTGGTCTTATCAGGGGGCACAGGGACGAGATTGGGAGAGGACATTCCCAAGCAATACATAGAAGTGGAAGGCAGGCAGATCATCTCCTATTGTCTGGAGCGTTTGTCGGCCCACCGCCTGATCGACGGGATCCAGATCGTGGCGGCTTCCGCGTGGCAGGAGCGGATTAGAAACTGGATCGTTCGGGATGGTCTGGAAGAGAAGTTCAGAGGATTTTCCCTTCCGGGAGAGAACAGACAGCTCTCCATTTTGCACGGTTTGGAGGACATCCGGACATATGCGAAGGAGGAGGATGTGGTGTTGATCCATGACGCCGCCCGCCCCATGCTGTCGGAGAAAATGATCGCGGACTGCCTTGAGGGAATACAGGGGAGCGACGGCGTGATACCGGTGCTGCCGATGAAAGATACGGTCTATGTCAGCAGAGATGGGAAAAAGGTTACCGGTCTGTTAAATCGGAGTGAGATTTTTGCGGGGCAGGCGCCGGAGGCGTTTGTGCTGGGAAAATATCTGGAAGCCAACAAAAGCTTGCTGCCGGAACGAATCCGACAGATCAACGGTTCCACGGAATCTGCGATCCTGGCGGGGTTAGATATCGCCGTGATCCCCGGCGATGAGGACAATTTTAAGATCACCACCAAGGCAGACTTGGAACGTTTTATCAGGATACAGTTTATCAGTATACAGGAGGAGTAGGCGGATGAAAGCGTGGGTTTTACACGATATTGACGATCTGCGCATGGAGAGCGTGGGGGAGCCTGTGCTGAAGGAGGGGGAGGTGTTAGTGCGTGTGAAAGCCGCAGGCATATGCGGTTCGGACATCCCCAGAATCTATCGCACGGGAACCTATTCCTACCCGTTGATACCGGGGCATGAATTTTCCGGCATCGTGGACAGCGTCGGCGAAAAGGCGGATAAGTCCTGGGCGGGCGCCCGAGTGGGGATCTTTCCGCTGATCCCCTGCGGAGAATGTGCTCCCTGCAGGAAAAAGCAGTATGAAATGTGCAGACATTACAGTTATCTCGGCTCCCGTCAGGATGGCGGTTTTGCGGAGTATGCGGCGGTTCCCGAGCGGAATCTTTTGAGACTGCCGGACAATGTGTCTTACGAGGAGGCGGCGATGCTGGAACCCATGGCGGTGGCGGTACATGCCATGCGCAGAGCTATGCCGAAAGGAAAAGATACGGTGGCGGTCAGCGGGTTGGGCACCATCGGTCTTTTGCTTCTCATGTTTTTGCTGGAGACAAGGGAGAAAGGGGTACAAACCCCGGGAAAGATCCTTGCGATCGGCAACAAGGAATTTCAGCGGCAGACCGTCCTCAAGCTAGGATTGCCAGGAGACTGCTATCTGGACTGCAGGCAGCAGGATCCGGACAAGTGGATACAGGAACAGACGGGCGGCGCAGGAGCGGACGTGTTTTTTGAGTGTGTGGGAAAAAATGAGACCTTTGCGCAGGCGGTGGACAACGCCGCGCCGGGCGGAACGGTCATGCTGGTGGGGAATCCTGCTTCCGACATGAGCCTGGAAAGGTCTATATATTGGAAGATTTTGCGGAATCAACTGACTCTTCTCGGCACTTGGAACTCTTCTTTCACAGGGGATTTGGAGGACGACTGGCATTATGTCCTTCAGAAGCTGGCACAGCGAAAGATTGCGCCAAAGAGCTTGATCACCCACAGATTTCCGCTGGAAGGGTTGGAACAGGGGTTTCGGATCATGCGGGACAAGACCGAGGATTATGTGAAGATTATGGGATGCGCCAGGTGAGCTATAGAATGATATGTAAAACAAATTATCGTCGTAATTAATGTATTGTGACAACATATTTTCGTTGTATTTTTTGTAAATGTGTGTCATACTATACCTGTATCATATTGTGGAGGTGTATGTATGTACCGAATTGCGATTGAAAAGTTGTACCGGTGGAAAGACAGTAAACGCCGCAAGCCGTTGATCATTGAAGGCGCAAGGCAGGTGGGCAAGACCTGGCTGATGAAAGAGTTCGGAAAGCGGGCGTATGCGGATACCGTGTATATCAACTTTGATTCCAATTCCAGAATGGCAAAGTTGTATGCGTCTGATTTGGATACAGAGCGTTTAATCATGGGGTTGGAGCTGTACGCAGGCAGAAAGATCGATCCCGACAATACGCTGCTTATTTTTGATGAAGTGCAGGAAGTACCGAGAGCATTGACATCGCTCAAATATTTTTATGAAAATGCTCATCAGTATCATATCGTCTGTGCCGGTTCTCTTTTGGGGATCGCTTTGCACAAAGGGACTTCTTTTCCGGTCGGAAAAGTTGACTTTTTGAAGTTATACCCTCTGTCTTTTGAGGAATTTTTGATAGCTGCCGGACAGGAGCGGTTTGTCGGACTTCTCGACAAGAGAGACTTTGATATGGTCACAAGCTTCAAGCAGACCTATATTGACGCCTTGAAGCGATACTACTTTGTCGGCGGGATGCCTGAGGCGGTGCAGAGCTTTATTGAGGACAAGGATTTTAATCAGGTTCGCGATATTCAGAAACGGATTCTTGCCGCTTATGAGCAGGACTTTTCCAAACATGCTCCCAACGAGATTGTGCCGAAGATTCGTATGATTTGGAACAGTATTCCCTCTCAGCTTGCAAAGGAAAACAAGAAGTTTATCTACGGACTTGTCCGTGAGGGCGGACGGGCAAAGGAATATGAAACGGCTATCATGTGGCTGACGGATTGTGGATTGGTTCACAAGGTCAGTCGGGTCAACGCAGCCGGTATTCCACTGAAAGCTTATGAGGATTTGAAAGCGTTTAAGTTGTTTGTGCTCGATGTGGGACTCTTAGGCTGTATGACGGGACTGCGGCAGAGCACATTGCTCGACGGCAATGACCTCTTTGTGGAATTTAAGGGCGCTCTCACAGAGCAGTATGTCTGCCAGCAGCTTAAAACAATCGGCGATTTGGGCATCTATTATTACACCAATGACAGAGGCTCCTGCGAAGTGGATTTTGTGGTGGATACGGGAGAGCGGATTATACCGGTCGAGGTAAAGGCGGAAGCCAACTTGAAGGCAAAGAGCTTGAAAACCTACCGTGAGAAATACTCGCCTGAGATTTCCGTCCGCACTTCCATGGCGGACTATAAAAGGGAAGAGGGACTTGTCAACATACCGTTATATTTTTGGAGGAATGTATTTTGAAAAGATTATGGATTGTATCGATCATTGTTGTGTTGATATCTTTGTTCGCAACGGCCTGCGGGAAGGAGCTTGATGCTTCATACCCTGAGAGTTACGGCAATGGAACGGATGTACTTTATACTTATGGGTTTGAACTCTATTCCGATCGTTATGCCAGAGGGTTGGAAGATGGGAAACCAGAAGTGGTGGATAGTTTCCGAGCGGCAGGTGCGGAAGAAGAGTTCCTGAGAGAGTTGATGTCGGGAAGCAGTAAAATAGATCTCTATATTGTGGCGAGCAGCGATCAAAATAGTTATAAGTATTGGGAAAATCACGCATTTACAGACCTGTCGGTATCAGAGACATTGGTGAATTGTGTGGCGCAAATGCACGGCGTTTTGAAAGACTCTGCATATCAGGGAAATGAATTGGCAGGAATCCCCGTCAGGGTAATGGGTGCAGTTATGGCTTATAATCAAGCATCGGAAGGGTATCCGCTTGTAAAGGAAAATATAGCAGATTGGGATGATCTGTTATCGTTTGCAGAGGATGATTCCTCTCAATATACTGTTTTAGCCAATAAGGCCGGTTTATACCACCGATTGTTTGCGCAATATGTTTATGGATATGGGGATCCGTTGGAAAATGATGTGGATTTTGACACGGAAACATTCCGCAAGGTATTGGTTCTTATGAAACAGATCCATGACAGTCCTCACTTTCAGGAGCCTGGAAGCGGCGCTATGGCATTTCAGAATGATCATAGTTTTCGTGCCACGGACGTGATCGGAATCAACTGGACAGATTTGGCGGGAATTGCCGATCCGCAAAGGCTGCCTGATATAGAGGCGGATCATGCGTTGTCCCCTCAGATTGGCGTTATCTATGCGGTGGTCAATCCTAACAGTGAACATAAGGAAGATGCCATACATTATTTGGAAATGTTGGTGACAGGAAATGCGTTTACAGAAGTCGGGGAGTTGTTTCCTTTATCGGGAAATGACAGTTTAAATCTGTACATGGAAGAGGCGATGGTGTGCTATGAGTTGGGGTTGTATGGGATGGTATCGGATGACATAAACGGCTGGTTGGAAGGGCGAGTCGGCATGGAGGAAACGGTGGAGGCGATACAGGAAAAGGTTACTTGTCAATTTCCCCATTCTTTATTATAATCTATTATGATAAAACGTAGCGCGCTGCGGCAGTCGGTGGGATTGTCAGGCCAAGAGGCGCCCATGGAGCACGGAGGCAAAGGAAGATGGAACAGGCCAAGGTTTATCGGTTTTCTCTGGACAATGCGCTGGAGATGATCCTGATTTTTAACGAAGAGGGCAGGATCTTGTACGCCAATCAAAAGGCGAAGGTCATGTTGGAATATGAAAATTTGCAGGCGTGCAATATTTCGGATATTTTCCCGGGCAGTTTTCGAGAGAGGGACGGAAGTCTTTTGATCGAGTGTCCCCTGGATACGGAGGAAGAACTGGATCTGGACGCTTACCGCGGGAATCGGACTTGTTTTCCGGTGCGGATGCGGGTACTGAGGGACGAGGTAGAGCCGTCGGTCTATCACTGTATGGCTTACGACGCTTCCGAGCGGAACTTTTTGATGAGGCAGAATGAGCAGACGGGGCAGGAGGCGGAGAGCGCCCAGAAGGTGAAGGCCAGCTTTGTGGCCAATGTGACCCATGAACTCAGGACTCCCGTCAACGGCATTTTGGGCAATACGCAGGAACTTGTTGGACTGGAGAGCGATCCCAGGAAGCTGGAGCTGTTGTCGTTGGTGGAGCGGGGCTGTGCGGATATGAATTCCATCATCAACAGTATTCTGGATTTCTCCAAGCTGGAAGCCGGTAAATTCATGCTGGAGCCTCGCAAATTCAACTTCCGCAATATGGTGGATTATGTGAAGGCCAACCACAGTAACCGGATCGTGGAGAAGGGACTTGACTTTTTTGTCACCATTTCCCCTGAGATACCGGAGTTTGTGATCGGCGACGAACTGCGGATCGTACAGGTCTTGAACAATCTGTTGTCCAACGCGTACAAATTTACATCCATAGGCAAGATTTCCTTAGAGATCGTCAAGACTGCCCAGATCCGCAATCGGGTGGAGCTGTTTTTTTTGGTGATCGACACCGGAATCGGCATCGACAAGGCGGATCAGGACAAGTTGTTCAAGAGTTTTTCCCAGGTGGATGTCTCCACCTCCAGAAAGTATGGCGGAGCCGGACTGGGATTAAATATATGTAAGCAGTTGGTGGAGCTGATGGGAGGCAATATCCATCTGGAGAGCGAAGCCGGCAAGGGTTCCACGTTTTCCTTCCATATATGGCTGGAGCTTCCCGGAAAGGATGAAATAAATGCTGTGGAGCAGCGCGACCCCAGGGCGGAGCTGCACAAATTGCAGATGTTGAGCAGGCCGGAGGAGGCCGCTCACATGGAAAATATGAAAAAATTCGGCGAGCCGGAGAATCTGGAGGAGATCCGAAAGAAATTGTCCAAGCTGAATCTGAGCATTGAGATGGAGAACTGGGAAAAAGCGGAGATGTTCTGTGAGACCGTCAGGCAGTTGACGGAGGATGCGCCCAGGGAGGTCAAGAGTCCGATGCTCAGACTGAAGATGGCGGTTCAAAAGGCGGACTATGATAAGGCTGCGGCGGCAAGCGCTATGCTGCAGGAGGCCTTGGCCGGTCTGAACCCCAATGAGAAAGATCATGCGGAGGATTGAGATGGAAGACAAGAAAGAGAAAAAAGCCATCGTCCTGATCGTAGATGATGTGGAAGCAAATCGTTTTGTATTGAAAGAGATCATAGAGGACATGGGGTATCAACCCATGTTGACGGAGAACGGCGTGCAGGCGCTCAAGGTGGTGGAGCGGTTTCATCCCCAGTTGATCATTTTGGACATTGCCATGCCGGAGATGGACGGATATGAATTTTGTCAGATTATAAAGGAGGATGCGGTGACCAGGGATATCCCGATCATCTTTATCTCCGCGTTCGACGAACCCCAGGATATTGTCAAGGGTTTTTCTTTGGGGGGAGAAGATTACATCACCAAGCCTTTTATACCGGAAGTGGTGAAGGCGAGAGTCGGACTGCATCTGAAACTGAACGACTACAACAGGGAGTTGCTGGATATCAACAGACGGCTTCAGGCGTCCATAAACGGGCAGTTGCGCCAGATCGAGCTGGAAAAGAAAAATATGCTCTACGCGCTGACGCGTGTGGCAAGAGAAAACGCCTGTTATGATGTGAAGCATATGGAGCGTTTGAGCTACAACTGCCGTATTTTGGCGGAGGCGATGCAATTATCCGCGGCTTATGACTCTCTGATCTCCGACACCTATCTGGAGACGATCGAGTTGGCGGCGCCTCTGTGCGACTTGGGCAATGTGGCGATTCCCACCCATATCCTACAGAAGGAAGAGGAGCTGGATCCGGAGGAGTGGGAGATTCAAAAAAAGCATACCAGCATTGGGGCGCGGATCCTGCGCGATATTGAGGACAACGGGGATTACAACGATTTTATCCATATGTCGGGAGATATCGCCTATTATCACCATGAACAGTGGGACGGCAGCGGTTATCCCTGCGGGTTGAAGGGGAGCGAGATCCCTCTGTCCGCGCAGATCGTGGCGATCGCGGGCGCGTACTGTTCTCTCACAGAGAAGCGCACCTACCGCAAGGCGTATGCCATGGATGAGGCGCTTGCCATTATGGAAGAGGATTCGGGCACCAAATTTAACCCTTATATTTTTCAGATCTTGAAAAAAATTGCCAGACAGTTGCACTAAAAAAGCGGCTGTGCGGAGACAGGAGAGGATTGTAACATGAAGATATTGTTGGCGGAGGATGATTATGTGACGAGAAAGTTTATGACCAACTTTCTGTCAAAGTATGGGGAGTGTGACGTCACTGTGGACGGAATGGAAGCGTTGGACGCCTTCACGATGGCGCTGGAGGATGAAGAACCCTATGATCTGGTGTGTCTGGATGTGATGATGCCGGTTATGGACGGATATGAGGCGTTAAAGGGCATAAGAGATCTGGAGGAGGAGCGGAATACCCCGCCGGATAAAGCGGTGAAGGTCATCATGGCGACGGCGTTAAACGGGGAGAAAAATGTAAAGAAGGCGTTTGACTTGGGTTGCACCGTCTATTCCGGCAAACCCATCGATCAGGAAAAGTTTGAGGAGGCGCTGACACAACTGGGCCTGATCTGAGAAGAGCGGCCCGCGGACGGAGGAGGATAAGTGGAACGAATAGAGAACATTGACAGAAGCCAGAAGACGATAGAACGGTTTGTCATCATTATGTACACGATGTACAACAGCAATTTTGTGATCGGTTCCCTGTGGAAGGGTTGGGCGAGTTGGATACCGGCAGTGTTGGCGGTGGTCATGACCGTCAGTTGGTTTCTGTATTGGATATCCTATAAAGATTTTCGGGTTCGGGCGCTGGCTATGGCGGCTATGATGCAGGTCAGCGTCATTTTGTATGCGGTCAATTCGGAGGATCTGTCCTCGGTGCTGACCACGCTTTTGGCCTTTGCCGTGATATTGGGACTTTATATGATCCCCGAGGTCAGTTATTTCATCTGGGCGGGTTCCGCTTTTATCCTGCTGTACTATGCTTTGACCAAAGATTCCCTGGCGTTTTGGGGGACACAGGGGATTCCCCATACCATCGGGCGGATCTCCAACATTTTTGTGGTGGAATATGCCATCTATATGTGGGCGCGCAAGAGGAGCGAGAGCAACAGACAGTTGATGGAAGTGATCGAGGTGATGCGGGAGGCGGAGCAGAGCAAGGACGATTTCCTCGCCAATGTGAGCCATGAGCTGCGCACGCCGGTCAACACGATCTGCGGCATGAGCGAGATCGTGCTGCAGTCGGAGGATCCGCGCCGGATGAAGGAGGCCGTGTACGATATCCAGACGGCGGGCCGCAATCTGATGTCCGTGATCAGCGATATTCTGGATTTCTCCGAGCTGCAGGCGGACAAGCTGGAGATCGAGGAGGAGGCGTATAACATCACCTCCACGGTCAATGACGTGATCAATATGTCTGTGGCGGAGAAAAAGGACAAGCCGCTTGAGTTGATCGTGGACTGCGACGCGGATCTGCCCCAGGTGCTCTTGGGGGATGAAAAAAAGATCCGCAGAGTCATTATGAATATTATGAAAAACGCCATCAAGTACTCCAACGAAGGCTGTGTGACGATGACAGTCACTGTCCGCAGAGAGAAGTATGGGGTCAATCTGATTATCACTGTGAAGGACACCGGCATCGGCATGGACGAGGAGGCGCTGGAGAAACTTTTCACCAGCTTCAATCAAGTGGACTCCAAGAGAAACCGTCAGGAGGGCGGGATCGGACTCGGCATGGCGATCTCCAAGGCGATCGTTCAGAAGATGGGCGGTATCATCACGGTCAAGAGCAAGTTTGGAAAAGGCACCGACATCAAGCTGGTCATCCCTCAACAGGTGGTGGATGAGCGTCCGATCACGTATGTGAAAGATCGGGAAAAATTGTATGTGGGCGCGTATATCAATATGGAGCAGTTCGAGATGACGGCGATCCGCGACGATTACACAAATTGTATCCGTCATATGATGTCACAGCTTGATGTGAGAAGTCATATGTGCCGTAATCTCGCCGAGTTGAAGAGGCGGCAGGAGAAAGAGGGTTTCACGCACATCTTCATCAGCCGCGTAGAATACCAGGAGGATCCGGAGTACTTTGACAAACTCTCAGAGCAGGTCTGTCTGGTGGCGGTGATCGGCCACAACGAGGAGAAATACATAGGAAACGAGAATATCCGCCGTGTCTACAAGCCTTTCTACGTGGTGTCCATCGTGAATGTCTTGAATAACAATCTGTCGGAACAGGGCCGGACGTATCCCGTGCGCCCGGGCAGATTTTTGGCGCCGGACGTACATGTGCTGGTGGTGGACGACAATATTATGAACATCAAGGTGATCCAGGGCCTTTTGGAGAAATATTATATCCGTGTGACAGCCGCGCTCAGCGGGCGGGAAGCCTTGGAGAAGATCGAGAGCATGGACTACGATTTTGTGTTTATGGATCACATGATGCCGGAGATGGACGGGATTGAGACTCTGCACCATATCCGCAGAAAAGTGGGCACTTATTACAGCAATGTGCCGGTGATCGCCCTGACCGCCAACGCGGTGGCAGGGATGCGGGAAATGTTTTTATCGGAAGGTTTTGCCGACTTTGTGGAGAAGCCGGTGGAGATTTCCGTGATCGAGCGTGTGTTGAAGCGCAATCTGCCCAAGGAGAAGATCATCCTTTTGGAGGAGGGCGAGAATCTCCCGCCTGGGGAAAATGCGAAAAAAGACGATCAGCAGGCGGAAAGCCTGGTGGTGGGAGACCTGAATGTGCAAAAGGGGTTCATCTATTGTGGAGGAAGAGAACAATATCTGGCGATCTTAAAGCTGTATGATCAGAGCGGAAGCGAGACGTTGGAGAAGATGGACGGCCTTTATCTGGACAGAGATTGGAAAAATTATGTGATCCTGGTGCACGCGGTGAAGAGTTCCATGCAAAGCATCGGCGCGGAGCGCCTGTCCGAGATGGCCAAAAATCTTGAGATGTCCGGCAAGGAGAACCGGATCGACTATATTTTGGATCATCATCAGGAGATGATGGAGGAGTACAAAAGAGTGCTGCAGATCTTGCATGACTTTTTGCATCAGGATGTAAGCGACGAGGAGCAGGAGACGGAGCAAAGCCTTCCGGAGCTTTCAGAAGAGCAGTTTGCGCAGCTTGCGGCGTCTATGGAGGACGCGATGTACGAGTTGGACGGGCAGGGTATGCTGGCAGTCTTAGAGGAACTTCAGCGCTATCAATATTGTGGCGTTTCCTTAAAAACGCAGTTGGCTTTCCTGCGCCACAAGATTGAGATGTCCGATTATATGTCCGCGGTGGAGAATGTACAGAAGGTGAAGACGAGATTGGAGAATCGGGAAGGAGGCGAGGCGTAATGTGGGAAAAAATATCCCTCCATCTGTTCGGGAGAAACCTGGATCTGCGGGAACGTATTTTCCGCATGATCATCGCCGTGGGAGCGATGGTGGCCCTGGCGGGTATTTTGGAATGTATCATCCTGATGGATATCGGTATCATCCTCGTCCCTTTGAGCATCCTGCTGTTAGTCATGTTTGTGGCGTTGATCTTTACCTTTAAGTACAATAAGGTCAACGTGGCTGCGGTGGTGGTGGGACTGCTCATCATCATGGTGGTCTTTCCTGAGATGTTCTTTTTGAGCGGAGGGCTCGACGGCGGCGGCACAGTGTGGTTTGTGCTGGGGTTGTTCTATGTGTTTTTGATGTTTACGGGATGGAAGATGAAATTTTTTCTGGGTCTGGCCATTTTGGTGGATGTCTCGGTCTATGCTGTGGGATATTTCTATCCGGAATATATCACGCCCATGGCGGACAGGACTGCCAGTTATCTGGACTCTCTGTTTGCGGTGATCGCCGTGGGGATTGCGGGCGGCGCCATTATGAAGTTTCAAATGCGATTTTATGAGGTGGAGCGCGAGATCGCGGAGCAACAGCAGGAGGAACTCAAAAAGGCCAGCAAGTCGCAGAGTAACTTTTTTGCCAGCATGAGCCATGAAATCCGCACGCCGATTAATACCATCATCGGTCTCAACGAGATGATTCTGCGGGAGAGCAGAGAGAAAAACACGAGGGAGTACGCCGAAGATATTCAAGTGGCAAGCAAAATGCTCTTGAGTCTGGTCAATGATATCCTGGATATGTCACGCATGGAGATGCAGAGGATGGAGATCATACCGGTGGAGTACCGGCTGGCGGACATGTGTCAGGAGCTGGTGGATATCATACAGGTCAGGGCCAGGGAAAAGTCGCTGGAATTTCGACTGGATGTGGATCCCAATCTTCCCTCCGGACTGATGGGGGATGAGCGGAGAATCAAACAGGTGGTCTTGAACCTTTTGACCAATGCAGTCAAATACACCAAGGAAGGCTCTGTAGCCTTGTCATTCTACGGTGAGATGACGGCACAGGATAAAGTCAGGATGAGCATAACCGTGCGGGATACGGGTATCGGCATCCGCAAGGAAGATCTGCAATATCTCTATCAGGCGTTTCAGCGGATAGAGGAGCGGGAAAACCGCAAGATCGAAGGCAGCGGCTTAGGACTCTCCATCAGCAAACAGCTTGTGGATCTGATGGGCGGCGAGATCACGGTGGACAGTATCTACACCAAGGGTTCTGTATTTACGGTGACATTGGAACAGGAAGTGATCGATCCACAGCCGGTTGGAGCGCTGAAGATATTAGACAGGAACGATCGGGGAGCGGAAACCTTTTATCGGCAGAGCTTTGAGGCTCCGGAGGCGCGGATTCTGATCGTGGACGACAATGAGATGAACTCTCTGGTGGTGAAGAAGCTTTTGGAGGCCACCAAGGTACAGATCGATGTGGCCAACAGCGGCGAAGAGTGCCTGGAAAAGACAGGGAAGAAATATTATCATGTGATATTGATGGATTATATGATGCCGCAGATGAACGGCGTGGAGACTTTAGAGAGGCTCAGAAGGCAGGAAAACGGTCTTTGCAGGGAGTCGGCGGTGATCGTTCTCACAGCCAACACGATGGCGGATGCCAGGAAATTGTGTGAGGATCATGATTTTGACGGACATTTGGAAAAACCCATACAGGGTTCCCGCATGGAAGCTGCCATCCTGCGGTTTCTTCCCACGGAGATCCTGGAGTATCAGGAGAGGGATGATGTTTCCGCCGGCGCGGAGAGCGACATGCAGGGCAGTTCTCACAGAAAGCGCAAAAGAGTGTGTGTCACAACCGATTGTACCAGCGATATTCCCGATGAATTTTTGGAAAAGTATGGGATACAGGTGATGTATCTTTATATTGAAACGGGGAAGGGGCGTTTTGCGGACACCAGGGAGATCGACTCTGACAGCCTCTCCCAATATTTGCTGCAAGATGAGCATGTCACCTCCAGCGCCGTGTCTGTGAACGAGTACGAGCAGTTTTTTGCGGACATGCTGATCCAGGCGGACAATGTAGTGCACATTTCCATGGCGGCGAATGTGGGCAACAGCTATCAGACGGCCATGAAAGCGGCCAAAGGATTTGACCATGTGCACGTCATCGACTCCGGCCAGATCTCCGGCGGGGCGGGGCTTGTGACTTTGTATGCGGCCAGAATGGCGCAGAGAGGACAAAAAGTAGAGGAGATCTGCGAGGAAGTGGAACACATGAAAAAAAATGTGGCCACAAAGTTCTTTCTGCCAAAGAGCGATATTTTTTGCCAGAATGGCTATATGGGCAGAGTGGCGGGCGGCGTGTGCGGCCTGTTTGGACTGCGTCCGATCCTGGGGATGAAACAGAGCCGGTTTGACATTGTGGGGTTTGATTTCGGGGGACTGGAAAACGGGTGGAAACGCTATATCAAGTGGCATCTTTTCCCCAAACGGTCAGTCAACACAGATGTGGTGTTGATCACACATGTGGGCTGCACCGTGCGCCAGTTGGAGTTCATCAAAGCCGAGCTGGCCAAGAGAATTACTTTTGACAGAGTGATCGTGCAGAAAGCTTCCTTCTCCAACGCCTGCAACGTGGGCATGGGGACAATCGGAATCTCGTATTACAAAAAGATATAAAGTAGAAAAAAAGATAGGGAGGGACACTCATGAAGAAATTGTTCTCAAAGAGCAATCAGACCAATCAGGCACAAGCAGCCGGTCAAAATAAGGATACAGATGTTATTTTATCTACTGTGGAGCAGGTAAAGACTGCCAGCACCGAGATCGTGGACGGCGTCACGATCGTGCGCGATCTTGCGGACGAGAACAAGCACAGTGCGAACACTGTGGTGGGAAATATGGAGGAACTGACGGGGCAGAACGCTGTGCTGGCGGGGAAGACGGAGTCGTCCATCCATATGACCAGCGATATCCAGAAACAGGTGGAGAATATCGCCTCCATGATCTCACAGATGGTCTTGCTGGTGGATGAGACCAACGATCATGCGGGGACCAGCTCCAAAGAGCTGGCAAATGTGGTGGAGTCCACGCACACCATGGCGGATCTGTCCCATGATGTAAGCCGGATCGTAAAAGAATTTTCGGAGGAATTTGACAAGGTAAAGGAGGAGACGGTTTCCATTGAGGATATCACTTCCCAGACCAATCTGCTCTCCTTAAACGCGTCTATTGAGGCTGCCAGAGCCGGAGCGGCGGGCCGTGGTTTTGCGGTGGTTGCTGACGAGATCCGCAAACTGAGCGATGAGACGCAAAGCTCTTCCCTGCGCATTATGAATGCTTTGAATCATCTGGAGAAAACTTCTGCGAGAATGACCGATGCGATTGAGAAGGTGATCGAGATCATTCAACTGAATCTGGAGAAGATTACGGAAGTCAATACCAGTGTGGTCAGTATTTCCGATGATTCACGGAAACTCAACAGCAATATCTCCCTGATCGACAGCGCCATCAAGGAGGTGGAGCAGTCCAACCGGAATATGGTGGAGAATATGCAGCAGATGTCCGAGGCGATGGCTGTGATGAGCAATTATGTGGAAAATGCCTCCGACAACGCCAAGAGTATGCTGGAAAAATACGAGCAGACCACCGCAAATGTGGGGAAGATCGAGGTCTCCGTGGGCAATCTGGTGGTGCGGCTCGGCGACAGCGGGTTTATGGGCATCCAGGACGCCAAGCCGGGCAGTAAGGTCTCCATTATCACACTGGATAAGGACGGTGCGCCGGATCAGGAATATTACGGTCAGGTGGTGCGCCAGCAGGGTATGGAGGCTGTGGTGGATATCCGCCCGAAGACCATTCCAAAGAGCGCGGACGGCCCCGCGCGGTATCAACTGCAGATGATCTTGGGAAATGTCCTGTACCATTGGACGGATGTCACTGTCTCGGAAATCTCGGAAGGCGGCGTCACCTATTACAGAACTGTGACGAACGCTCATCCTAAGGTGATGAAGCGCAAGAAAAACCCAAGACTGGACATCCACTGTCCCTGTGAGATCGTCATTGACGGCAGCGCCAAGAAATATGCCGGAAATATGTTGGATATCAGCGCCAACGGGATGGCCTTTACCGCCACGGATCCGGATTTTGAGGCGGCGGAAAAGAAGATGATCACCGTCACGATTCCGGAGCTGCCGATCCCCAAGGCCCGCACCGTGCAGGCATACATTATGCGCTGTAAAAAGGGCAGCAATGAATATATTTTGGGGTGCAGGCTCTCGGAAAATAATCTGGCGATCCAGCAGTATATTGAGACGCAGTGAGCGGCTAAAAAAACCCTTTACAATTCCTGCCAATCTGTGCTATAGTAAGGGTGAGTAAGTGGCATGGAAGCCGATTTTTACGACTGACGGATTAGTCACAAGGAGGTAGGATATGAGTATTGGAATTCAACCTAAAAACGATTATTCATTTTTATTCTCAGGTCTTGGCGGCAACAGTGGTTCTTCGCTGAGCTCTTTCCTCGCGGATTATGCGAGTATCAAGAACGGCACCTACGGAAAGCTGATGAAGGCCTATTACAAGCAGATGGACGAGGGCGCCAAGACGGAGAAGACTTCCGCGGTGAATTCGATCACGGCCGACAGGCGCAGGAGATCTGCAGTCAGCACCGATGAGCTCAAGGCATACAAGGAAGTGCAGAGTTCTACTGACGATTTAAAGACATCAGCGGATAAGCTGTTAAAGACGGGCGTGAGGTCTTTGTTCAACAAAAAGGACATCACCACCAAGGATGAGAATGGTGTGGAGAGCACGGTCAGGGATTATGACAAGGATGCCATTTACAGCGCGGTAAACGATTTTGTCAAGGATTACAATGCCGTGGTCAAGGCTGCCGGTTCCGACTATGTGAACAATAGCTCTCTCATAAACCGCGCCAACAATATGCAGAACGCGACGCAGCTCAATTCCAAGTCCTTAGCTGAGGTAGGTATTACGATCAACAAGGACAATACGCTGACTCTCGATAAGGACACATTCAAAAATTCCGACATGGGCAAGGTGCAAAATCTGTTCAACGGCACGGGTTCTTACGGCTATAGCGTATCTTCCTCTGCATCCATGATCAATTTTACCGCCGATAATGTGGTGTCTAAGGCAGATACCTACACTGGCACGGGCGCATACAACTCAATCAACAATGTGGGCAACTTCTTCAGCAGCTACCTGTAAGATGTGCGCTGCAGGCGGAACTTATGTAAAATAACACATGCAATCTATAAACCGGAGACTGAAAGGCCTCCGGTTTTTACGATTTTTAATTGTAACAGTTCAGCCTTTTCAGGTTGCCCAAATGTTACGGAAAGTTACGCTCCAGC
>JAMPHU010000036.1 GCA_023663225.1 Candidatus Gastranaerophilales bacterium | reverse complement strand
ATTTTGTGTTATACTTTGTTACAGGTTTTTCTTTCCCTTATTTTTGCCCTTATGAGTGTTCGTAACATGAGGGAAAAGGATATAACACAAGGGAAAGTCTAAGGGCAAACTCACTTGCTATAAATTTAGCATTTTCAAAGGTTTGCAGACTTTTTGAAGATAAGATATAACAGTTAATAAATGCTATAAAAAATGTCTAATCAGAATTTAAATTTGTCTATACGTGTCGCACGTGCTATAATTATTTTTGTAAGGATGTTTTGCTATGTTGTTTGTATATCCTGCTATTTTTCACAAAGAAGACGATGCCTATTGGGTAGAATTTCCAGACTTGAAAGGCTGTTATAGTAGCGATTCTACCATCTCTGAAACTATGGAAATGGCACAAGAGGCCCTTACCGGCTATCTTTTGACCTTGTTGGAACATGGTGATAGTATCGCCGCTCCATCTGATATTTCGGACTATAGTCCTAATGATGGTTTTGCAACGCTTGTGTCCTGTGACGTCAACCAGTACAAGGACACCAAGGCAGTCAAAAAAACATTAACGATACCATCATGGCTGAATGATCGTGCCATCTCTATGGGAATAAACTTTTCCCATGTATTACAGGAAGCGCTTCTCTCCAAAATACAAGCTTGACATCTTATCAGCTCCCTCGATCTTACATAAAATCGGGGGAGCCTCTTTTTCAATCCTCTCTACCGGCATCGGAAATGGAAACTTCTATAAGTAAATTTTCAAAAATATAAAATTTCCTCTTGATATTTATGCGTATAATGCGTATAATATAGTTGTCAGGCGGTTACGGCATGAGATTCCGGGAGATAGAAAAAATCATTTTAGCAGATGGGTGGCAATTCAAACAAGCAAAAGGTTCTCATTGCCAATACACACATCCATCAAAATCGGGCAAGGTCACAATCCCCCATCATCCAGGAGACATTGCCCCACAAATAGTCAAACAGATTTTTAAACAGGCCGGACTATAAAAGTCTGATACTGCACACCATAAAGGAGCTTCTTATGAAATTAACTTATCCCGCTTGTTTCTATCCTGATGATGAGAAAGATGGAGCTTATGCTGTGGTAGTTCCCGATCTTCCCGGCTGTGTCAGCGGAGGCAACACGTTGGCTGAAGCGATTCTTATGGGTATGGACGCTGCATCCGGCTGGGTTCTTGACGAACTGGAGGATGGAAAGTCAGCCCCCGAAGCGAGTCCATTAGAGAGCATTACCCCCGATCCAGGCGGCTTTGTAAGTATACTTGTTCTGGATATGGATGCTTACGCTGAAAAATATGGCGAAAAAGCTGTGAGAAAAAATCTCACGATTCCCGCATGGCTCAATACTTTTGCGGAAAACAACCACATTAATTTTTCACAGGTTCTTCAAGATTCTTTGATCGCCCTCTATCAGCAAAAACAGCAAGCTTGACATCTCATCAGCTCCCCCGATCTCACATGGAATCGAGGGAGTTCCTTTTTCGATAAAATCTCCTTTCAAACTTGCCTGCCCGATAAAAACAAGCTATAATTACTAACAAATCAATATGGGAAGTGAATCGCCATGAGTTACACGTTTAGACTGGAAAAAAATATCTTTATGTACAATCATTCATTAGTCATTACAAATGGACAAAAGCACTACAATGCTATTATTGAATCTGCCCTAACAAAGGAAGAAACCATGCTGATCTGGTTAGGTGATTTTACCCCTCCTCTGGATGACGTTGATACTGTAAAAGATGAAATAACAAAATGGTTTGCCAAACAAAATATAAAGTGCATTTTTTACGATGGTAAAGGCCGCTAATTCCAGTCACAACAAGTTAATCGGCAGACTCAATGCTATCCGGCAAATCAGGGTTACTCTTTCCGCACAACAAAGTTTTCCGCAAGCAGCAGCCAATTCGCCCGAAACCATTGCATAATCTGCCAATATCCGCAACCCCGCAGTCCGTACTCTCGGATCAGATCAAACTTGGCCTGCAGGCTTCTCACATCCTCAAACCAGACCTCGTGTAACACACCGCTTTCCCTGTCCGCATAAGTAAAAAAGGGACTCATGGAAAGCTCGTCAAAACCGATGGCTGCGCCCTGCTCCACAGCGATACGCACAGCCTGCACATTGCCGATGGTGGTCGCTCTGGTCAAGCCTCTCTCATAGGGAAGCGGCCAATCATAACCGTAATTGGGGATGCCCAGATTGATCTTCTCCGCCGGAATCTCTGTCAGCGCGTACTCCACCACTCTGCGGACTTGGTTGATGGGAGCCACCGCCATGGGCGGACCATATGTATAGCCCCATTCATGTCATACGTATAAATTTTTATATTATAGGTTCACCGGTTTCCTTGTCAATAAATGATATTTTAAGATAGGCGCCAAGCGCCTCTGCTACTTTTTCCAATTCAGAGACTTTGAAGGTATTCCGCTTATACTTGTTATTCATATTTTGCGGAGTCTGCCCCGTTCTGCGTGCAAGTTCTGCCTCTGAGATATTTCCTCTTTTAACGCAACAAAGCTTAATATATTCTCTGACATCCATTTTTACATTCTCCTCTCTCCTCTTTTTAATATAATACACCACATTTTATATTTATTCAATAAAAAAGTTTTAATAATATAAAATATTTTATAAATAAATATTGACAATATATAAAAAATAATGTATGCTTATATTATCAAGAAAGGAGGGATACAGATGGACAAAAAAATAGGCAAGCTGATAAAAGTGGTTCGAGCACTCACACAACTTGCCTTAGAAATTGGAACTCTCATAGCAGTCATCAAAATGATTATCGAGAGTATCCGATAGGATTGGGGGAGGGAAACCTCCCCTACCTAAAAAATATCACAGTCTGTCTGTAAAATCAATATGATAAAGAATATTTTTAAGTTGCTGGCGGCGGTCGTTTGGTTGTTTGTTGTGGTAGTCGGTTTGATTCTACTATTTATGTAAAATACGCGCGGTTTTGCTTGGAAAAGGCACAGAAAAGGCGATAGGCTAACCCCTACCGCCTTTTTTACTCCTCTAATCTTTTAATGCAGCCCATGTCTTAGGCCCAACAATGCCATCCACCGTCAGCTTATGATCCCGTTGAAATGCCATAACCGCGGTTCGAGTCTTGCTGCCAAATATGCCATCAACCGCGCCCAGCGAGTATCCTAAAGAAACAAGCCGCTGCTGCAGATATGTGACATCGGCCCCACGGCTCCCTTGTCTGACGGTAGCTCTTGACGTGGAGGAGATTCCATCTTCCGTTGTTGCACCAGTGCAACTCTGCAAAAACAGTTTCCTCTCAGCCTGTCTACGTCTGGTAAGCCCCGACAACACCTTGCCGCCGCCCTTATTGTACTGCAGCATCTTTTCAGCGATCACCGTCCTGGTTCTGGTACCGCCCGCTGTCAATTGATCAATAGAGCCGACATTGTACGCAAAAGACACCATGGCATCAAATTCATTCTGATTCCATCCATACTTGCTGTACTTGTCCACCTTTTTCTCATACTTCTCCAGGTCTGCACGCAGATACGCCTCCGCCTGCGCCGCAGATATCTTCTGTCCCTGCTCCACGCCCGCCGTGTGGCCATATCCAATAGTCCACACTCCTGCGGGGCACTTATAGGCATCCAACCGGCAGCCCTCAAACTGCTTGATCAAATCGATCCCATTCTGACTTATTTTCATACTGCTCCTCCTGTGACTTCAATTCCCGCATTTTCTTCAATTTTCATCTGCTTAACCGCCGCCTCGATCAGCACATCCAACTGCTCATCAGACAGCGCAATCTTCTTGGCAATCAAAATCTCCTGCAAAAACTCTGTCACATATGTTTTTCGATCTTGGCCAGTCTCAGACCAGAGAACTTGCTGTGCTTTTAGCACCGCATATCTGGCCCACTTCTCAGCCATCGCCAGCTTGTCCGCACCGATCTTCTCCCGTATCCAAGGTACAAGATACCTGGCGATGATCAGTACTGCCATCATAACAATTACTTTGATGATTTCAAAAATAACTTCATTCATTTACATTTCCCTCACTTTCCTTTAATTCTGCTGATTTTTCAGCCTGCTTCTTTGCTTCCTGCTCCCACTGATACTCCCGCCGCCGGTCCTTATTGGTTCGAATCCATCCGCAGATACCGCACTCGCCTATCGTGGCCGCTACAACTGCGCAGGCATAGGTTTCCGGTATACTTTCGTACTCACGGAATATTTCAAGCATCTGCCAATCGAACCAAACAAAAAAAGCACCGACCAGAATCAGCACCAGATTCAGTGTGCCTATCCTGCCTATGACTTCTTTCATTTTTCTCAGCGGATGAATTTCTTTCATTCTCCTTCGCCTTGATTTCATTGCTGTCTCCTAATAAATTTCATGTACACTCTGCTCCACGAAAAAATCCTTTTGCTCATGTTTTATTTTCCGAGCATATTCCAGAGCAGCGTGCATATCTCCATTGCAGTGTGCATCCGGAATTCTTGCTACAGCTTCCGCCGTAGCTTCTCCCAAGGCAATCGCCGCTCCAATGCTCTTTACCATGAGTATCTCGCTTTTTTCCCTGGCACTTTCCTTTTCATCCCTCTTCTTTTCCTGTTTCTCTAAATGCTTTTGCAGCATCCAAAAACAAAAACCGGTAATTGCTGACGGAATACTCATAGCTATGATTAATGTTGTCACATCCATGTTCTCACCTCTTTTCACTAAAAAACCGTCCTCTTTGGACGGCTAAATTTTTTTGACCTTATTACTCTGTTTACATCTTGGGGACTTGCCCTGATTATCAATATGATCCCTCCTCTCTCCGTTTACGCTACTATCTATCCCTGTTCTCATCAGGGCGATTGCCTCCCCGATGCTCTCTACATGAGAATTCCTTCTACCTTCTCAAGTCGTTTCAGTACTCCGTCAAGCTTTTCTTCCAATATTGCAATACGATCTTCATGTCGCTGGATGATCATGGTGTTTAATGCAATAAACTCTTCATACCTTAATGAATATATGTATACCGGATCGCCATTCTCATCAAGAACGGCCTCTACTATTGGGGTTCCATCGTCTTTATATTCTCCGGTAAATTGCTTCTGTATATCTTTACAGAATCCTGCAAAATCAAGACTCGTTAATCCTGCTTGTTTCATAGCGTCTTCTACATCTTGTGATATAAAGCCAATATGCGTCCTACCGGAATCACCGTCAATAAACTGGAATGATACAGGCTGCAATAGTTTAAAAAATTCAACATGTTTATCTGTCAATGCAGAAATGTTTTTCTTGACACTGCGATCTGATGTACTAATAGTACTTGTAGATGCATACAACTGTTTCCACTTATAATTACTATTTCCAAGATTAATAGTGGAAGTCACAATAGGATAGAAACCATCCATATCAAAATTGATTTTATAATTTGTTTTATATTTGGCGATTAACGTATTAATATCAATATTATCCAAATGACTATATACAGCATTTATTCTTTCCGCACACATAATATTAGCATTAAGATTTAAATAATCACCAAAAAACAGGTCTCTCCGCGATTGTGCACAATCTAAAGTTGCAACATTGTATATACTAATAGATGTAATACTAGGATGACATACACATACTATGGACCCATTGCCGGCTAAAGTCTTAGGTTCTCCGATTGAATAGGTCATGTATTTCAAATCTGGTAAATACAAATAGGTATTATTACCCTTTACATTGCAAATCATCTCATACGGAACAATCCATCCACCTGCAGTATAAATATCACCAATATATGACAAGACGTCTATTTTTATAGGACTATTATCATCTTTTTGGATAATATATGTGGCAATTACTTCGTGATAATCCTCATTTTCAGTATCGTTATATATGTACCCTATTGTCACAGTGCCTACAACATTTGAATTTATCTCTAGGATTCTATATGCAACACTTGAAGTCCCTGAACATATAATAGTTGCCTCATTAGGGTGTGCATGATCTTCCCTGGCATATCTAGCAGATGTACCTATAGTGGCCAGACCATTTAGTTTAGGGCTGGCTGTCGCTGCCACATATGTAGTATTAGTATCTGTATTGATATCCCCCACCAACTCATACTCCGACCCATTGTACACAAACTCGTAGGTATGGGTGGCGACAAGGTATTCTGCAGCGATCGGCTTACTACGATAGTATATTGCTTTTGCTCCGGTGTTTTGGACATTAAGCGTCGGGTTCGCGGCTATATTAGTGTTTATGAATTTTACTTTAATTGTCGCGCCAAATTCCAGTACAAAACCTATACAACCAACTGTTTTGGTTGCTGTGCTTGAAGCGGTAGTACATGTACCGTAATGTATAATATTTTTTTCACCGCTAAATAACACGCCATCTAAGGTTCGGGCAGTTTGCATTTTGGTTGCTGTCCCCGCATTGCCAGTAATATCTGCGGGAAACTTATCCCATGTACCATCACCACGTAGATATTTTCCCTGATCTCCCGCCGCAGGGGCCGGCACCAGACCGGCCTTTCCTGCGTAACTTGCCGACGCCGCCTTCATGGTGACGTTTTCTGCTTTGCTATTCCACTTTTCTCTCTCTTCTGCCGTGACATGCGCTGTTGTATCCTTGACATGGCTGTCAAATTCCGCCTCGTTTGCTTTTTTGCCGATTACCTCTTCCAGGGCCTCGACCACATCCTTATTATCACCCATGGCCTTGGCTATCTCCCCGAGTGTATCCAGCGTGGATGGCGCGCCGCCTATGAGATCCGCGATCTTCTGGTCCGTGTAGCTGGTAGCCTGTTGGTACGTGGCGTTCCACTCAGTTCTCTCCGTATCCGATACCAGGCTTTTCCCAGCTTCCTTGTCCACTTTTGTTTCCCGCAGCACCAAATCATTTTGGAGTAGCTGCATCGGCGCCGGATTTACATTGTCGGCATGACTAAGATCAGTTGCCTCCGTGATCTGGATTGATTCTGAAAATTGAGGATTGCCATTAGTATAGCTCTTCATATCTTCTCCTTCCTTATAGAGCGATCTGAATATTGTTTTAATATATGCTATTATTTAATTGGTGTAGGTAATGCTTCCACTGACATTATTCAATTGGTGCCACAATGTAGGTCCCGCGCCATCGTATGTGGTTATGAAAGATATGACTATCGTACCATCATTCACAGCGCCAACATTTTTGCTAAATGTAATGTTTTTATCAACTACCTCAGGACTATCATCCGCATCATGGTAGGTTGTTACAGTCTCTCGCAAAAATTCTTTCCCTCCTATGGTGCCTACAATCGTAATTGCACCATAGGGGTCATTGCTAACTCTCCCACCAACATGGAGCGAACCACTGACAGTTACATCGGTAGCTGCTCCGCTAAACACCGTGGTGGAACCCGTAGCTGAAAAACAATATGGATCTGGTAACACACCCTCACCCAAATCCGGAATTCTTGCTATAGACCAATCATTTACTTTTGTCGTTGCGTCTACGAATCTGTATATCTTGCCATCAAGATGCTTTATTTGTGTGATTCCAACAGTGCCAAACTTACCCGCGGTTGGAGTGGTATCACTAAATTTGATTGCCATAATATTGTCCTCCCTTACTTGGGTGTGATCGTCAGCATCTCGCCGCTCACACTATAAGTCACCTGCGTGCCAAGTTTAGCTTCCAAATCTCTAACTTTAGTTGCAAGCGCCTCGAGGCCCGCTTTAACTGCCACCGCGTCCACCAGATATCCCTCCACTGAGTTGGCCATCAGATCATCGTAGGATGTGATCGTCTGCGCATACGCTGCTGTTGATAGCTCGGCAAACTTTTTAATCATTGTAGCAGCATAGTTCGGGTCATTTCCCAATGCATCCGCCAGCTCTTTAAAGGAGTTAAGCGATTCCGGCGCAGAATCTAATATTTCCTCGACTTTGCCAAGCACTTCCTCCTTCGTGGTTTCAAGCGCCTCCGTAACATCTTCCGGACAATTTTCGATCACCTTTTGCTGCTCATCTGCTAGTTTCTTTAATACCAACGTATTCTGGAGCAATTGTTTGACGATTAAATTGAAATTATCAGCATGTCCAGGAGTCGTCGTCTCGAGAAGCTTAATGTTTTCAGAAAAAACAGGGTTATTACTTGTATAATCTTTCACTTTTTTCTCCTTCCCGTGACGATTTTTAGAAAATATCGTCTAGTGTATAGGTCTGCTCTACATCGCCATCCTTGCCCTTACGAGTAAATGTCTTGATACAGACCACATCCCCATTCTCATCATAGAGCCCAACTTCGCTGATCTCCTCGCCAGCCAGCTCATTCTCTGCCAAAGTGCACTCATATCTGCAGGTAGTATCCGCGGGAAAACTGTACCCATCGATCTCCTTACGATAGATCTCGTTTGCAAGCGTACTCTGATCTTCTGTTGGCGGTATGACTATGCCGGACGAATCAACGCCGCCATTACCAAACACCATCCCCACGATCTTGGGGAGTTGGATCGCCCCTGCTCTTGCCTTGACGAGATTCTCCCTCGCCTTCCTTGTGATGATCACATTTTTGTTTTTCTCTGTTTGCGTTGTACTCATTTGCTAAATTTCCTCCATTTCATATTTTGAATTAAATTTTTTAGTTCCGTCAAATAAAAATTTGCCATTAAAATACCAATAATCCGGGGTTTTGGTTTCCACAGTAAAATTGCTCAACATTTCCTGCTCGGAAAAATCTACCTCTAAGTGGATCCTGCACACCATCTTTTCCTGTCTATCTGCAAGTGGCTCAACCTCAAGATGGACTCCCGCCTTAGCTGCTATATCTTCCGCTATACGCTGTTCCCATCTTGCAGTCAGAGTGCGCATCTGGATATCCTCTGTGCGGTTCTCGAGCATAAGTCTATAGGGCATACCGAGTATCAGGCCGTACCTTCTTTGATTGTTGAGGATCACGCTGCCATCCAACAACCAGCTTCCATCAAAGTAGCGAGTATCCCAAAAATCAGTGCCAAAACAAAATCTCGCTCTGACACCAACTATTTCAGATATCTTTACTTTTGCCTTGGTAAACCTGACAGAGAAAAGATGAATCCTCTCAGGGGTATGGACCCTTCCTTGAGAGGAACGAAAGCCAAGCACCAGGCCGTACCGCCTTTTAGCATTGAGGATCACGCTACCATCCAACAACCAGCTTCCATCAAATGTGAGTTCATACCAAAATGGGATCTTCATCTTAAATCTGACATTCCGCAAAACGATCTGCTCCACATTGTAAATAATTATTACAATTACAGCTCCTTCAAAAATGGAACGTGCACTTTTGACAGATGCAATTTTCCGGATAAATTCTCTCAAACTGCTATCGTCTGTTTCATCAGCATCCACTATAATCTTGAAATGGTACGGTTTTCCACCATATTTATACCACGGAATAAATACGGCATTGATGAGCGTATGAGACAACAATTCCTCGATCGCTTTTAAAGTGCCCGCATTTCTACGCGTCAACAGCGCGGACTTGATCAGTCCCAACTTTTGCTTGTCGCCATACTCAGATTTATAGTACGGCGCCCTGATGGTTATTGCCAGGGAGTCATAATATTTGGGATCCACATCATCAAGATTGCTCCATACCGTGATCTGTTTGGCCAGTTTGTGCATCCTCTTCATCTGCCGATCCAGAGCATATCCAAAGCACTCATTCTCTGTGGTTTGCAGATTCGGCGGCAAAGACAGGAATGTACTTTCCACATCGTCAAATCGATACATACTACTCCTCCTCTAATCCGCCAAACGTCACAACAGACTCCGTGCATATTGCTACTTCATCCTGCGCAAGTGCTCTGTACGACAATCCGTTGGCTTCCAATCTGTATGCGCCTGCGGCCTTTGTAAAAGACACAAGCGTGCTGGGATTGATTGCCCTTCCGATCTTCTCATGCGTATATTTTACAAACGTCTCCACCGCATCCTCTATCGCCTCTTTCAATCCATCCGCTACATCCTTCTGGTTCGTAGATATATAGTAAGTAATATTCAGGTTGTAATTCACCGCCTGCGGCGACAGAATCTCTATTTTGTCCGTGTCCGGTGTCCGCTTCAATTCCTCTATGTACCTTCCTAACGCGCTTCTGTATTCCTCGTCCGGCAAAATTCCATCCCTAAGCAATACATAAATTTGCACCACTGCCTCTTTGTTGGTGATCACTCTTACATCGACGATATCACTCCGGTATGACTTGGCAATTTCTTCGTAGCACTCTTTGGGTCCCGCGGTGGAATAGGTTGACGGGAAGTTGTAAATCAATTCCCTCAATTCCTGATTTGTGTACTCATCATGCCCTCCGGTGCTTTCTGTAATATTTTCAACTTTTTCCACTAAGTTTACCGGATCCGCAATGATATTGATCTGCCCTTTCGCATACCCGTTTCCCGCTGTTCCCGCAGATGTGCAGACCGCCTCTACATCTGCATAAATCTCCCCCGCGATGATCACAAGTTCTTCTTTTGTCGCAAAATATACTTGATCTCCGGCCGTCGCCCTTGTGCCTGCCGGAATGATAATATCCGCGGGTTGATCCACTGATAAATAAAATCTCAATGTTATCGTCGCAGACGCGATACCATCCTCCTGAAATCCGAAGTTTCCCGCCCAATTTTTCAGAAAATCTCCATACATGTACTGCAGGAAATTCAGTTTGTGCCTTTCGTTGATGATGGTCGCCAACTGATACAGTTTGCCCGCCGCCACATTCAGCATGATTCTACGGCTGTCCGCCGGATACAAAATCAGCTCTTCTCCAGTGAGCTCTTTCCATCGCCCCTCATAATCCGCTATCATCTCATGCAATATGGATTCAAAAGTTATTCCCTCATCCGCCAGCATGTTAATTTCAGGCAGATTCTCCAGCACTCCGATCTTAGCCATTCTTGATCACCACCCTTGCTTCGTTATCTTCTGTACACCTAATCTCCGATACCTGGGCCCTGTCTTCCCACATTGCCGTCTGTGCAATGACCTCCGTCGCATATCTGTTCTTGGCAATCTCAGAGTTATTTTTCGGCGGATAGTCCTTGATTCCCATATTCCGCAGGAACGGAGCCGTACTGTAAGGTGTGCTTGCAATCGTACTGATGCTGTTTTCGATTGCATCCCGCTCCGTTGCAGTCAATTTTTTTGCGATAATAAAATCTAGTTTCATACGCCCTCCTACTTGGGAATGATAAGCACCTGCCCTGGATAGATCAGATTCGGATCTTTAATCTGACCTGTGTTCGCATTGTAAATCCGTGTGTGCTCCTGCCCGCTCCCATAAAACTTTCTTGCGATGTTCCAGAGACAATCCCCTTTGACAACAACGTAGGTATCGCTACTGGTTGCCTTCGCTGTCTGTATGCCGTCTCCCAACTGTCTCGCAGGCGGAATAATGTCGATCGCCGCCACCTGATTCGCATACTCCTTCAACGTCAACTGGAAAGATATCTTTATGGGCCTTCCGTCCACATGCAATGCTTTGAAGGTTTCAACGATGCTCGTGATCACATAGGGATTATCTCCCACCTGTTTCCCGCCAATCACAAAGTTTTCAGCCTGTCCCGCTGACTTCTTTGCAAATAATTTATCCTCGACCTCCAATGGCTTGATTCCATACTGTGCATCTGCCTCTATGGTCAATGCCAGTTCATCCAACCCGTCTCCGCCAAATTCCAGATATGCCTTTGCGCCGTTTCTCTCATGTTCTGCAAAGGATGCCGTGGCGTTGCGCGTCAAATCGTGAAATGAAAGTATTTGATTTTTCCGATTGACGGAAATGCACAAGAAATCTACATCTCCGAAACTTCCCACATTTGCCATGCCTTTACCTCTGTGTTAAAGTATTGTACAGCAACTCGTCTACAACAAGCTTCCTGGCCGTTATCTCCAGTTCTTGCGAGGACGTGCTGTACATGACACTTGCTCCATCTTTAAATTGCTTATAAAAAATATCCGGCCCGCTTTTCCCAGGCGGTTTGCCACTCAAGAAAATCTTCCCCAGTATGACGCCCTTCCCGATCTGTCCGGCGATCTCCTCAAACAACACCGCCACAGTATCTCCAGGACTCGGCATTTCGTAGAAAGCAGCCAAAAAAGGCACATCCTGAATCACCTGTTTTTCCCTGTCCTCAAGCGTCACTCCGGCCGTGCCCGCCTTATAATTGATTGTTGATATTTTCGCGTAATATAAAGATACCATGATGCCTCCTTCCCATAATAAAAACTACTGCCATCTATTGCTATGGACAGTAGTTTTCTGAATTTGAATTTTTAATAAAGCCTTTTATTTTCCCACAATAATCTTAATCTGGACTGGAAACTTTCCGTATTCGCTGCCTATTTCAATATGTTCTGGGTTCTTTACTGCCAATCCTTTCTTAGACGGTTCAATAGTTTTTAATCCATCCAAAATCATGTTGTAGACCCCTTGGTTTATTTTTCTACCACTTTCCCGTCTGTATATCTCCAATGCCCTTCTGATACCACAGGGATAAAGATAAAACATGCATTTATCGTCACCATAGTCAAAACCATATTCTTTCTCAAATTCCTCCCTGTTGACCGTTGTATACCATGCCCAGCCGTTATAATCAAGACCGCCCTGTAATCTGTCTGCTCTTTTCCATGCGGTATAGTTGCCGGACGGATTAACACCTGTCAGCTTTGTAAAGTCCTCAAACTTCATAATGTATTTACCCCTAAATTTGTGGATAAACCACGGCAACTGCGGTTCACTCTCCTTCTGTGAAAGAATGTCCTGCATTTCGTGAAAGCGGTTGATGTAACGGGCGGTAAAGATTGTTCCTTTTATTCCTGTCAGCTTATGAGCGATAAATTCACAGCCTTTCTTTGTGATACGGTAGCAAGGTCGGGTTTCGCCTTTAGCGTCAACATAGGTACTTTCTGTGAAAAATTCAACGGAGGGAATTTTCCCTTCGTTAAATTGGCTCGTATATCGGCGCATATCTTTGAGCAGCTCTGAATGTGTCTTTTCTACCATTTCCGCTACTTCTCGACTGTCAATGGTTTGCTCTAATTTTAGCATAATATCATTCTCCTTGTACTTGAATTTCCACAAGAAAAATGATATATTGTATTTATCAATTCCCTTGCGGATTGGTGTTGATAGAGCGTTTACTACTTTCTCAGGGCGGTAACGCTCTATTTCTTTTCATCTGAAACCAATAGTCTAACGCCGCTTCTTATTGCTTCTGTCCTTGTTACACTGTGCTTTTCGCAATATTCAAGAAGTTTATCATGCGTTTCCTTGTCAAATCGGACTTTAACATCAATATCCTTTTTTCCCCCCACTATTGGTCTTCCAGTTCTTGGACTCACATTCATCACCTCACTTTCGTGTTCCATAAGTTTATTATAACTTATGTGTCCCAAAAGTCAATAACTTTTTGAACCTTTCTAACCACATCAATATTGATTGCGTTAAATCGGAGTGTTCAAAAGTCAATAAGGAAAATAACATTAATCTCCTAAAAATCAGTCACGGCCAAATGCGCCGTCAGGGAAACGGTATATTGTCCTCCGGCCTTTTGGTGTGTCACGCTTTCGATAAAATATTTTCCATCCAACTTCCCGAAGCCGGATAAATTGAAACAATCCGCAGCCATATACTTGGCGCTTCCCATCATCTTAAGTGTAATCTTTCTGCTTTCCCTCACATTCTCCCTGAGAGCGGCTTTTGCCTTTTTTTCAGCGTCCGCATAAGATTCAGCCTTTGTCGTGAGGATCATCTGGCGGTTGCCTGCTTTCCCGGGAATCGTATACACATATGTCAGCGTACCTCCGGTTTTTCCGTCGGTATACTGAATTTTTACACTGTCGTACAGACTTGTCGCCTGCTTTGTGATTTTATAGGTGTCACTTCCCCCCAACTGACCATGCGTAATCTCATATCTTGCCGCTTTGCGCTCATACACATTCTGGTCGTACACCACCATTTTTTTATTGTACAGCTTGATGGATAGTCCATACTCGCTGCACATTGAACAGGCAAATGCAAGATCGGTCTTTCCCGTTTGGTTGGCCGAATCGATACGGATATCCTCCGCATCGAATACCAGATTAATCCCCGCGTCCTTTGCAATATCGCTCAATATTGTCTGCAGCGTCGTCTTGCTCCAGGTTCGGCTCTTTTGCTTCACATTAAAAGCGCTGTTGATCGGCGTGGAGATTCCGGACAACTCTAACGTCTCCGGAAACCCTCTGTATTGCAGCGAATCGATCATAAAACAGCCGCAATATAACTTCCCCTGCTTATAGTCCGCCGCCCATTCCTGGAGCTGTATCCACGCCTTGAAGGTATCGTCGTCTGACGGATAGAAGCCGTTCATCCACTTCTGATCGATATTATCCAGATTCATGGAGAAAGTGTCCGATGTTCCGGAGGCATTATCGTTCCATGTAAAGGAATTGCAGGAGTCAGCTATCGCATCCGTCACATCCACTCCGTTGTACTCCAAGATCAATTTTGACCGCATCGTTTCCATTATTGATTCTCCCTCCATGGCGCCAAGTCACTTGCCGCTGTCTGTTCTGCCGCTTCCGGACACCATACTTTTACGCCCGCTGAGAAAATATAAGTGTCCATGATCTCCCTGTTCTCCTCTGCATTGAGCAGTTTCTCTATCATTTTTTCGTTGCCGTAAACCAGCCATGCGATATAATCCCACATATCGCCTTGCTTGGTAGTGTAATAATATCCGCCCATATGTACTCTCCTATCCAAACGAAACTCTCTGGTCCTCCCTTTTGATCTCCATAAGCATCTCTCGCAGCTCCTCCAGGGTCATGGTGAGAGCACCATGCACATCATCCTTTGAGGCATTGCCCTGTATCGTAATTGTCGGACTGAAAGATACCTGTATATTTCCCTCCGTCCGGCTCTCCTGCCGTCCTACACTTAATCCTGCCAAAAGCGCCTGATCTCTGTTTCCTGCCTCCTGTGGGAGCATACCGAGGATCTGCCCTGCTCTTGTCCAGATGCTTTTTGCCCTCGCGGATCCGTCGAGAGGAACAGCCGCCTCCGGGCCCTCCTCCGCAAAGGTTGTGAGAATCGGTTTGCTATAAATCCCTCCCGCGGCGTTGCTCATAATTTCCGTCTCACCGGATTTTAAGTAATTCAGGCGGGAATGTGCTTCCAGTTCAAACGCTATCGCTGTATGCAGTCCTTTTGCAAATATCTGATCAAGATACTCCTGCGAATACGCATACATCTCCTCAATGACAGGCTCCACGGTCTCTGTCTTGGCAGACTCCATACTTTCTGTCAGGCTTGTCTCCACCGCAGTCGTCGTGTATTCCGCCAAGTCGTCATCTAAAGGATTTACATAGCGGGCCGCATATTCTGCGACATTGGCATACTGAGCAGAAGCTTCCGCCCTGTTGATAAAATCGTTGACTAATCCTTCCGTATCTCCGCCATATCCAAAAGCCTTTTTGTAGACGGTCATTCCATACAGTTGATCGTATTCTGCAAGTATTTCATCCAACGTTTGCTGCATTTCCGGTGTCAGAATATCCCACAGTTGGTCTCTCATTGCATACATTTCACCAATGGAGTCTTCCATCGGCTCCAACAACTCGGCTATGGCCTTTCTGGATGTCTCATCAGGGCCGTTTTCTGCTATGTCTCCCATTACAGTTTCAAACATAAGGCCGGGATTGCTTGCCCACTGCCAGTCATATACAGGATCGCCCCATTTTTCCAACGCCTGTTCCGCCGCTTCCTGATACTGTCTTATTTCGTCCTCATAGGTGCTATTGATCGTATTTAATAAAAACTGCATACTCTGCATCTGTGTGTCTGCGGTTAGCCTCGCCAGTTCGTCATTTGCATCCTGTAACAATGTCTGATATTCCTCGTCTGTGATAGCTCCCCCTTCATGCGATGCTGTAGTCGCGCTGTATTTCCTTGCATACCTTGACTTGTAAGCATCGATTAATTCCATATTATTCTCATCAAGCTGCCCCGCCAGACTCAGAAATGATTCCGCAGTCAGATTCTCTCCGGAATACTCCATCTCCAGCATGGCCAATTCCGCTTGATAGTCCCCTACTGCCAGACTTTTTTCTATCTCTGCCATGTCTCTCTGAATTCTTGCAATCGTCTCAATCTTATCGGGTTCCAACAGCCCGTCGTTAAATGCGTCCGTCATCGCTTCATTGAGTTCTGTGCTAAGCCTGACAAGCTCCTGGCGTTGGTCGGCATAGAATTGATTTACTTTCGACACCAAATTGCTCTGTTCCAGATCATTCTCGTCAAAAGCAAAGTCCATGACCAGAGCGACGGAATACTGTGCCTGCAATGCATACTCCTGCGCGTTTGCCGCGAAATCCGCTATCGCTTTCTGATATTCCTCCTCCTCACCCTCCGTCAGTTCAAGACCGATCGATATCTTCCAATTCAGTTTGTCCAACGTCTGGACGGCGTCGTCCATTTTTTCCGAGAAGGAGTCCAGATCGTCAAACGCTTCCAACGCATCCAAGACGCCGGTCAGAGAGTTGGAACTCACAATGCCTTGGGCCGCCGCCTCGATCTCGCTCATGGATAGGGAGATACTCCCAAAATGATCCGCGAGATTGGCATTGACCGCCGCCGTCTCCGCATCACGAATCGCTCCCGCCACAGCGCCGATACCCGCTACGGCAATCGCCGCTGCCGCCGGAATGGCCGAAAGCGGATTGGTGAACAGCTCCACAATCTTGACGCCTGCCAGCGCAGCTTTGATCGCCACAAAACTGGTCGCCACGCCTTTCAATCCGCCTATGATCGCACTCTTATGCTTGATAATCCATTCCCCTGCCGCAATTCCATTCTCCCACAGCCATTCAATGCCCTCTTCCACACCTTCCAGCGCATCGGAGAATACGCCGCTGTGCGTCTCCGCGAAATCCACAATGGAATCTGTCGCCTGGGGCATCTTTTCCGACAGCCACATGAGAAAATCCTTGGAATCGTCCGCGAATACATCCGTGACCCTGATCTGCATATCCTCTTTCGCTGAAGTAAGACGCTTCTGGGCAAACAAAAGCGTGTCTGTGGTGATGTCATACATAGTTTTGAGCGCGCCGGAACTGTCAGACACCTGTGTCTCAAGCTCCTGCCACGCCGCGACCACATTCCCATTTTCATCCGTGGCTTCCTTGACGGCATCCAGCAAATAAGACATCTGCGAATAATAATGGGTACCGGCAATGTTTTTCAGGCTCATTGTCCTGGCTTCATCCGTAAGTCCGGACAGGGCGTCGTCAATTCTGATCAGAGCCTCCTCGAATCCGACAAACTCCCCGTTGTCATCCCAGATATCTACCTTTAGTTTGCCCAGTTCCTTCAGAGCGGTTGTATTTCCCGCCAATCGCACCATCATGGCGTTTAAAGCATTGCCTGCCTCCGTACCTTTGGTGCCATTGTTAGCCAGAACGCCAAGGGCGGTGATTGTATCATCCAGGTCTGCCCCCAGCGTCCTTGCCGCTCCGCCGACTTCTACCAGTCCCTCCATCAGTTGTTCCGCAGTATTGTTTGCTTTGTTGTTGCCCTGCACCAGCTTATCCAGGTACATATCCAGATCTGCAACTTCCAGTCCCAACGCCGACATAGAGTCCGTTACAAGGTCACTGGTTGTCTGCAGTTCCTTGCCCGTTGCCGCCGCCAATTTCAGGATGGGTTGCAATCCGGCTATGGACTCTTCCGTATTCCATCCTGCCAGAGACATGTACTCCAATGCCGACGCGGACTCTGTCGCTGAGAATACCGTGCTCCGGCCGGCATCCATCGCGGCATCCTTCATTTCCAAAAATTGCTGCGCCGTTGCTCCTGATATGGACTGTACTGTTGCCATTTCCGACTCAAAGCCTGAGTAAACTTCTACGGAGCTGGAAATGGCAACCGCCGCGGCGCCTGCCGCCGCCGTTACGCCTGCGGCGATTCCCTTCATAATCTTGCTGGAATAAGAATCAAGCTCTGATAATGCCGCTTCCGCCTTCCCCAGCGTTTTGTTCCAACTCGAAGAAGTGTTGGCTCCCAATTTTAACATTAACTGATATTCTGTTTTTGATGCCATGTCGCTTCTCCTATCTCTTCCTATTCTGATCCCGTGCCCGCCTTGTTTCCTCGTCCGCCTCTATGATGTACTCCACTATCCTCATCAATCGATTGATGGGCAGATGTAGCAGATATTCCGGGGAACAGTTCAACCTCATAGCTACCCGCACCGCCGTTTTCCACAGGTTGTCGGTCAAATCATCCGACGCCCCTAGAATAAAAAATAGACGGTTATCCTGGACGATATTGCCTGCAGATCCTTCCACCTCAACGCGTTGAAAAATTCAACGGGGAGATTGGTCACTCTCATGGCAATGTGCTTTGTGTAGAGAAGATCCCTGAATTTGTCCTTGGGATGATACCCCATCTTCGCCATTACCCGATCGATATACTCTCCGTCAGACGTGGTCAGGTCATCCAGTCCGCTCAGATCCACCTCGCGAATCTCCATCCCTTCCAGATCATAAGCCTTGGACAGGCGGATCACATACGGCAGCCTGTCGTTTATATTCTCCAGACTGTCTCCTGTCTCCTGGGCGGAACTGTCCGCTGCCGCCTCTACCGCTGCCATTTCATCTGTCATCTCATCCGTGGTGATCATATCATTTTCATCTTTCATTTTTCTTCGACTCCTCCGTATCGTTTTAGATATACTCCAAAATATCCTTTGTCTGATCGACTCCGCCGATAATGGCCTTGCCATTGAATTTGTCGATCTCGGCAACGACTTCCCCATCGATCACTTCCTTGTAATAAACCACCTCTTTTGTGACGCTGGGTTTGCCATACCCGCTCTTTTTCAGCGTGCCAAAATTAATTCCCTTTGTCATGCCGCGCACTGTGATAGTACGATTTTTCATGCTTTTCGTGCTGTCCTGCGGATTGATAAATTCCTGCGCGCTTCTAAAGATCAAAGGCACATTGTCCTGCGCTGCCACCTGCAGGGAACTCTTGGCAATGTTAGAGAAATTGATCGTAATGGACATGCTCTGATACTGCCCTACGGTGGGAGAATCGATCTCTCCGGCCATGCCTGCCAGGCTGATCGTCTCCGACATATTCTGCAGATCAATAAGAGTTGTCTCGTCGGTCACACCGATCAATTTGTTTGCCTCGGTCGCGGTACCCGTGTAAACATTAAAATTATTGATTTTATCCGGAATTAAGTTCGCTTTCACGATTATTCACCTCCCTCAAACGCATTTTCCAAAATCTGAGAATCCCAAGTAAACTTATTGTCAACAGCCTCCATCGGCGTATAGTCCGCATATCGGGTATGGAAGACATAGTGCCCCTCGATCATCTGGCTCTTAGGATTCTCGCTCTTGTTAAAGATCACCTCGGCGCCTGCCAGATAGTCCGGCGTCAAAGCGTTCAAGTCCGCATTGAAATTGCTCACTATGGACTCGATCGTCTTACTTTTTCCGTCTGTGCCGATGACGGACAGATACTCGGTCTTAAAGCGGTTCTCCAGATAATTCCCCACCATGACACACTTGATAAACCGCTCGTTGGGTTCTTTTCTGTCCGGATAGGCCGCTGTGTTGTTCCCCCAACACTTCCATCCTCCCAGATACGCAAAGGAAAGGATCCCAAATGCGTTCAGGTAATCATTCACCTGTCTCGTCGTCAAGTGCAGCTCTGCGCCGCCCTCAACCACGACTCCGTCGATGGGCACCGCTTTGTTGTCGGGAGAGGTCGGCACACCTCCATTTTCGGCAGTGATGAACTGCAGCATTGCCGCAACCGCCGCGGATGCGTAAATCTCACGCCCATCCATCAGTACCTTGGGCCAGCACAATACGGTCCATCTGGTGTAGCATCCCAGCTTATCCTTCGCATCCTTTACACTTTCAATCTTTGTGGTGGCAGCGGACTCAATATCCACCACCGCGATCGCGTTTGTGAGGTCTCCGGCCAGCTCCGCCTTCGCTTCCAGCGCTGCCGCCACCGCAGGATGTACAGAAAACTTCGGCGCAGAAATGATCTCCGGCACCATCTTGAATCTACTGTAAATCTCATCCACCAACTCAATTCCGGTTCTCACTCCATTCTCCGTCACACCGCCGATCACATCCTCAATGCTGACTCCCGCGGGATTTAACATGGTATATGCGATTGTGAGCTTTTCCGCAGCGGCAAACATGCCATCCTCCGTCACAGCCACAGATACATAGCCATTTGTATCAAATGCCGCCACATAGTCCACATCTGCCGTCCCCTGCTTATCCCCTGAGGATACCACCAGGGACGCCAGCAAAATGCCGGAGACGGGAACTGTCGTACTTCCCTTCGTCAGTTCGTACTCCTCTCCCGCTACGGCCGTCACATGCTTCGGTTTCTCCGGATCCAGCACATTGATCATCACCACGGGCGCAATGCCGACCTTGGATGATGCGAGGCTGGTCTGCATCAGCGTGTAATTCTCATAATCCGTACATGCTCCAAGGCATGTCTTTACCTCGCCGCGGTTCGTCACCAGAATCGGTACATTGACCGCGCCGGACGGATTGTCAAGAAGATTCACCGGCGCAGTTCCAATCGCCACCTGCACCCTTGCGGCCTGCCACGCGTCCGCAGCAATATCAGCATCTCTATCGGTGCTGATTCCATGTTTGTAATCCACCATGATTTACCTCCTGTTCTTTTCTGCTTTCTTTATTTTTTGATAGGATAAATTTAAAAAGGATCCCTGTCTTGCGAGCTCCTTCTTTTGCGGTACAATATTTTCCATTGGCACAAAGAGATGCCTGGCCAGACCGCACACCTCGCAGGCTCGGCCTATCACCTCCTCAGGATGATAGGCAAAAATCTGATTGTGCCGGACAATCCCTTTTAAGTCAGGCCCCAAATACATGACTGTCATATCAATTCCTCAATCCCTTCCATGTTGACTGCAGGCAGCTTCCACCTTGTGATAAAATCACACTCGTAATAATTGGGATAACACTCCTGATTAAACCTCTTGTGTTTCTCCAGCTCCATTTCATAGCGGCCCGCAATGATTCCTTTTTTACTGAGGTGTAGATCGATCTGATTCATCAGAGTGGCAAGGATCAGGTTCCCTTGATGCTCCTCCTCAAAAAGCCTAATACTGATCAGCATATGGACATCGACGATCCATCTCCCGTCCTCATCCGTGTCCTCATTATCCAGCATGACGATAATGTAATCTTCCTGATCGTCGTCCACATCGGCATCCGCATCGTCAGCCGCATCGTCATTCTTATAGGGTTTGTCCTGCCTGTAAATATGAAAGTCCTTCCAGACTTCCCCGTCCAGCTTTTTCAGGCTTTGGTGTTCGACTAGCTCCTCAAGTTCCCTGATAAGAGCGTTTTGTAAATCAAGATCTGTCATCGTGCCACTCCTTTCAGCACCGCTTCAATTTCATGTTCGAGCCTTTTCTCGAGCATTGGACCTGCGGAACGCCTGAATTGCTCCAGGATCCGCTCATTCTTTAAAATCTGCGGAATTGCCGGCGCGCTGACACCTACCAATTTGGAACCTCTTGCCGACGTTTTTCTCCTGAAAAGTCCGACAAACTCACCGTTCTCACCACTCCGCACCTTTTGAAGGAACGCTTTGTTTGCGCCCCGCAGTTTCACTTTCGCGTGCCCTCTTGTGACTGCTGCCTCATAAGCCTCCACGTTTGGCTTTCCATGGGACCAACGGATGGTTTGATTCGGTGACACGGCATTTTTATTGTCCCAGAGATACAGGTTCCTATGTTTTCCGGTATATCTCAGGATCGCTGTCGGCTTTGCATATGTCGCTTTTGTGATTTTCAGCGTCTTGTCATTGTTCACATCGTTCTTGACAACCAGGTAATCATTCTCAGCCTCTTTGGCGACCGCGTTTTTGCCTTTCGTGTAAGCGCGATTTGCTGCTCTCGCAATCACCTTTCCCGATTGATCTGATAATTTTCCCAATCTCCGCTTGACTTCCTTAACATCAATGTAAAGCGTAGTGTTTATCACAAAATCACCCCCTGTCCTATACCGCGTGAATACCTATGGTCAGTCTGTACATTCCGTTTGAGTGCTTCACGTCTTGCACAAAATATTTTTTTCCATCCAGATTGATCATGGCGCCGCTGGTGAATTTCGTCCGCTTCAGTTTCTCAACATCCGTATCCCTGATATCAATAACATAGCTGGCCTTATTGATCGCGGTCTCCTTCGGATTAATCGCATATTTCGCACTGACGGGAGTCGCAATGACGCTCGTCACATCCGTAAGGATGACGGTACACTCCACTCCGTCAACGGTGTGCCTTTCAGCAAATTCCTCCTCGTCAAAGAACGCGTGCGCCAGATCATCCTGATAGGCTCCTTTAAAACTATTCATGCTCCTCCTGCGCCGATGGTTCGGCGGCATTTTTCTTCTCCACAGTCTCCGTGATGTATCCGGCCTCCGACATCCATTTCCTATCCAGCTTGGACAGACCAGTTACGGTCTGCCCAGCCTGAAATGGTTTTCCGCCCGCAATAATCGTCGTCTTGGCTTTGATCATGCGCTACCTCCTCAGTCCCCGAAAGTCTCATCCTGATAATTCAGAACGTCTGCTTTCAGTTCATCCAGACTGCTTTTATCAGTCAGTCCGGAAAGTCCGATCGACTCAGCGTATGCAATCACATCAGCCTTCTTGCTCATTGCCTGGATCTCTTCTGCGGTCTTCAAGGCAATGCCCTCCTCGATCAGCTCGTCGCTATTTTGCACGGAGGGCGCATCCGCGTCCTCATCGTCCTGATTCTCCGCCACAGGATCATAAATATTGGCAACCAGCCAGCCTTCCCAATCAAGGGGATACGGTACCGGCCTGGAAAACATCTGTACCTCAACGATGTTGTCATTCTCGCTCGCAACAACTCTCGGCACAATGCGTTCTGCATAGGATACAAAAGAGGACCCTTTGACAAAGCTGACCTGCGCGTACACCGTTGTTCCCATTGCGGGATGTAGAAATGCGATCGTACCTTTGGGCAGAAACTCCTTGACGGTGCCGTCCAGGTCCTCATACACCTCCTCGTAGGTAAACAGCTTGAAGATCACACCATTTACATTGATATCGCCGTTGCAGGTCACGCCGTTAGGAAGCTTCTCCTGGTTGATGACTCCCGTGTTGACATGGAGTTTGTCATAAAAATCAAGAAACTCCTTGTCCGTCATAAGCTTCATGGACACGTCCCCCGTCATAACGATATCTGTCGCGTTGACGCCTCTCTTTTTCAGAATCAGTGCGATTCTGTAGAGCTCCTGGATCTTCTCCGCAGCACTCATGGAATTCCAGTCCTTCGTGAACAAATATCGATTCGGAAATTCATCCTCGTAGAACCGGAGTATCTGCATCTTGTAATTCCTGTTGTTCGCTGCGTCATCTGCGGATCCGTAATGTCTCATCAATATCTGTCCTGTAGTGATGATCTCCGTACACATGAGCTCCTGCCTGCGGTAGATGGCATTTCGCATGTCATCCATATGCTCGGCCTCGATCTCATTTTCCCTCTGCGCCGGTGTCCTGTCGGATTCGGGGGACTCCCCGAAAGCCTTTCTCTCCAACTCCTCCGCGGTGATGGGCATCTTGGGCGCAATGTAAGGCGCTCTCACCTCATACGCGCGATACCCTTCCGCATCCTGCACGATGCCGCCCACTACAGGGATCACAAAAGGCGCAACCTTGCGCCCGCCCCGCTTGGTCTCAATCAACGCCTTCTCCGAATAGTAAGTCTTGCCATCCGGAAAATAGCGGTCCTTGAAAAACTGGACTACAGGATACATTTTCTTGATTGTGTTGATCAGTTTGTGCGTCTCAATAACCATATTCCCTCTCCTTTACTTTAAATAAATGCCCTTGGCTCTGAATACTTCAACATCTCCGGCTGTGAGTTCCGGATCCGCGATCACTTCACTGGCACGGAAAGTTCCGCTAGTGTACACCGCAACGGTGATCTCCGTGTCATCCGATGGCGAGTAACTTGTATCTTCCGCCGCGATAACACTGACAGTTCCGCCCTCAGCGTGAACGCGGTATACGCCGTCCGCACAGTCCAAAACCTGACCGCGCTTGATCTCTCCGCTGCCGTCTGCGGAAATCGCCACCCTGACCGCCGCCCCGTCAATGGGATGCTTCGCGTCATATACCAGCTTGTCCTTTCCCATGGCATAAGCCTCTTTGTTCAATAAAGACATACTAATTTCCTCCCTTCTCTTATTTCAAGATCGATTGTTGACGTATGCCGCCATTGTGTCAGCTTCATCCGTCTGATCTTCTCCGGCGTCCGGCGTCCCAATGCCCACATCGTTCACACCGGAGATTTCAGAATCTTCTTTCGCTGCGGCCATATAGGCAGCGGCCAGCTTGTCCCCGTTGACCATCGCCTGATATGCCAGCGTGGGCCCATCTACAGGGTTCTCGCCGTACTTTGCACTGTGCAGCGCATCAGCGGTCACGGTGGCAGCGATCGCGTCAAGCGACTGTAAGCGCTCTCGCTCCTCCTTGATCCCCTCTGCTCTCGCCGCTGCGTTCATGGCATCAACTTCCTGCTTCGCCTCGGGGTTCGCATCCAAAAATTCAGCTAATGTTTCCATGTCGGTTTTTCCTCCTTCATTTGATTTATCAGAAACGGCCGTATCGCCGATATTCTGCACTTCTGTGCTCGACAGTTTGATCGCCTGTATGACTTCCTTCGCTTTGTCCTCCGGAATGATCGGCATGTCCGCTGCCACAATCTTGGCTGCCAGATCGTCCGCTGCAACATGCTCCTCCATATTCGGATCCCCGAACATGTACCCGTCAATGAAGCCATGCTCTATCGCCGTCTTAGGACTCATGTAACTGTCATTATCCATAAGCGCTTGAATCTCTTCCCTGCTCTTTTGGGTTTTCCGGACATACGCATTGATAATTCCGGCATTAAACTCCCTGAGCGCATCCGCTTCCATCTGCATGTCGCGGTAATCTCCGTCTGCTCTGGACTGTACATTGTGGATCATAAAGATACCTGTGTCAGATATCAAAGCTTCATCCGCCGCGCACACCAAAAGCGTGGCCGCAGACATGGCACTGATCACGTGTGCAGTTATCTTGCCCTCATACTCCATCAATGCTGTGTACATCTCATACCCATAGATACACACGCCCCCTGGAGAATTGATCTCTAACACAACATCCTCGCCCGCTGCCTCCTCCAATCCTTTCCGTAAAGTATTTGGACTGGAAGCATCCCAGCCAAAATAATTGTAGAGCCACGCTGTATCGTTAGACACGATAGGCCCTTTAATGTTGATTTTCTTCACTTTCTTTCCCTCCTTGTGTTAATACTTTTATTCGCCTCCGCCAACCGCTCGTTCTCATCGATCAGTGTCCGGACATTGTCATCATAGTCGCTCCCATTGATCGCCGCACACTCGTCCTCGCGGGTTGACAACCCTTCTTTGATTCTGGTGACCGCTGCATTGACTTCCTGTACCGGATTGAGACAGCCCTGCGCCGGTCCTGTCCAGGTTGCGTTTGTGTACGCCTTCCTCAACAACGGATCCGCAAAAAATCCTGGGGCGGATATTCTTCCATTGCCCACCGCCTCGGCAAACCATATCTCATATACTGACTGACAAAAATCATTTACAAACCATTTTCTGCGCATGGAAAAAGAGCGCCATGTCTCATTCAACGCTCCTTTTGATGCGGAAAAGTTATTGGAAAACTTTTTCAGTAGGACTTCCGGCGATATTTCCAGCGCAGCGCCGATCATGGTTACGAAGGCAGAAACAAACTGCTCATAATTTTGACTCGGATGTTTTGATTCGACCGCCTCCACTTTTTCTCCCGTCTTGAGAAAATTAATCGTACCCGCTGCCAGACTCATCTCATCATCCTGATTTTTCGGCCCCGCTTGTCCGCCGTCTCCATTCTCTTCATCCACGCCGCCGAACCCGCGGACATCGTTCCCTGTCTCTGTACAAATGAACAGCGCAAACATGGAATTGATCACCGCCGCCATGATTTCTGCCTCCGTGAACCTCGTCAGTTGCTTGAGAGACGCTATAATCGGCGCCAGAAACGGCACGCCTCTGTATTGCTCCGCCCTATCCGCATTAAATATGTGCAGGATGTTAGGGTTTCCTGTTTTCTTCCCGCGCTTTTCCACTCTCGCCCACTTCGCAATCTTTCCCGCATACTCCCCCGGGAAATTGGAACTAATGTAATAGGCTGTGACCTTTCCGTCCGCATCGATCTCCACACCATTCATAATGGTATTTCCATTGTCTGCCTTTTTATCAAAACCATCATAGTCTCCGTCTATGCTGTTCGGCGTGCTGATCCTATCTGCGGAGATCAATTTGACTCTCAGTTGATACGGCATATAATCCAGCTTTTCACCATATGTCAACAGCGCAAAGGACTCACCGTCCTTCAGCCAGTCATTAAAGGCGATCTGTTGCAATTCATAAAAATTGTTGAGATCGCATGTGTCGCACAGCGTACTTTCCGCCCACACCGCAAATTCTTTTTTGATTGTCTGTTGGAGGCGCGCCGCTTCCTCCTTTGACATTCCCAGAAATTCATAATCGATCTTCGGCTTGGGTATCAGTCCCGTTCCAATGCAGGAAGTTCTCGTTGAGTTGATTGCTGCCGCCGCGATCGGCGCGTTCATTGCAAGATCCCTTGTCCGCTGTCTCAACAGTTTACGGTTCTCTTCGATATCGCTCTTAGGAGAAAGGCTTTCCGAATGATACCGCTTCGCCCATGTCGCCGATGTGGATGCACCTCCGTGAGAATATCCGGAAGCCACAAATTGCTGCGCCGCATCTGTCTGCGCATCCATCAGAACGGTGTTCGCCTTAGTTTTTGCAACCAGATTCTCCGCCTGCACAATTTTCAGTTCCCGTTTTATCTCTCTGAGTTTTCTTCGATCTGCAAAATATCCCATAATCCCTCCTATCCCCACGGCACCGCTCTCACAGTCCTACGTTTGCTCGTCCCGTGGGACTCGTAGGCGTCAATGGCCGTCTCATATGCTTCTATCTCTCTCGATATCTCCGCGAGACTTGCCCTGTTCATCTGATTGGACTCGATTGAGTAGGACTGCCCGCCCACCAGTATCTTTTTCCTTGCCTTTTTTAAGTCCCCCAGCGTTTCCTTTGCTTCCAAAAGCTGTTGTTTATTTTTAATTGTTACTGTCATGTGTCACGCCTCGATTCCCTTGATAGATTTTCGCCTCGTTCTCTCCCTGATCTTCTGAGGCCGCTGCATATAGTTCTTACCCTGCTTTAGTTTTTCCTCCAGCTTGTCCCAATCCGGCCGCAGTAACTCAAGCGCAGCATAATTGTAGTTGAACAGATCGAGCGGCTCATTTCTTACGCCGCTCTTTTTCACCCACACCTTTTTGATGACACCTTTCACTTTTTTCGTGATCTGCTTTTCTGATAGCAGGCCCTTAAAATATGCTTCATCGTACCCTCTGCCGTCTCCCGCAGGAAAGTGGCAATAACCGACACCGATCTTTTTGATTTTCAGCCTGTTTGTGATATCCTCTTTGCCGGAGTCAACGCCGACGATTTGGATTAGTGTGTGGTCAACAACAAACTCTTTCCCGTTTTTCACTTCTTTGATATTAACGACGGTTCTGTGGTGAAGCAAAGGAATATCCGGTTTTCCGGCATACCCCTTTATTCCGTAGCAATTTTTCCCTTTTGCCTTCATCTTCTTGATCCACTTGTATGTCCGATTGGTGAAATGCCCGCCGGTATCAACTGTAAAACCTGCCACATTCAACTCTGTTCCGTTTTCAAAATGCAATGGCTGGCTCAGATACGCTTCTAAAGCATCCCATGGCTCATCTGTGATCAGATCCCCATAGATCTCTGTTTTATAGATGCCCCACGTCTCATAGCCTCTCGCCCAACCCCGGATTTCCACTTCGAAACGATTATCCTGTACATCCACCGCCGCCGTGAGCAGCAACACCCCATCGGGAATCTCCGCCGCATACACTTCCGCCCTTGCCTCCAAGGTATCCTCATCCACTGCGTTATCTACATATTTGGTTTCATCCCAGGTTTCTCCCAATACCGTATTGATGAATACCTTCATGTCCTCCGGATCATGGAACCGCTTCAGTCTGTCGGAAGCCTTTCTAAAATCGGCTATGATATCCTCCCAATCCACAAACGGACTGGCGAGCTCGTTCAAGCGGAAAGACCGCTTTTTCTTCCGCTCAGGATGCAGCGCTATCCACTTGTGATTACTGTCTTTCCACTCCCTTTCCGAGATCAACACTCCACATCCCATGCAAGCCATGGATACCGATTTAAAGTCAACTCTCCTAAAATCATACGGCTGCCATGCTCCGCACTCGGGACATTGTACATTCCATACTTCCATACTGCCCTCGTTATAAGCATCCTCAATCTTGCTGCGCCCTGCAATCGTGGGGGTGGATGTCTTGATATGTTTTTTGTTCCAGTAACTTGTGGCTCTTTTTTCCGCAAGCTTGATCGGATTGCCTTCGCTTCCCGCCGACTCAGGGAAGCGATCCACTTCATCCATCCATATGATTCTGCGCGGATCCGACGCAAGCGAGCTGGGGGAATTGGCTCCGCCAATGGAGATACTCCCGCCCGGATAGATTTTTAACATGATCGTATTACTGGAGCTGCGCGTCTTGGCATCCGCCACCTTTGACGCGAGCTGCGGAACATCTGCTATCATCCTGGAGAATCTTGTCTTTGAAAATTTTTCTCCATCTGTAATTGTCGGCATGACAAGCATCTGTGTTGCAGGCTCATAATCAATGTAGTATGCGATTCCACACATTATGATTGTGGTTTTTCCAACCTGGGCAGAACTCATCACCGCCACATCGATAACCTCCGGATCCGTAATGGCATCCATGATCGCTTTTTGATAGGGAATCGCAGCCGTCGAAAATTTTCCGGCCTCGCTGGAGCCTTCCGGCAAAACCATATATCGATCGGCCCACTCGCTGATCGTCATAGGCTCTTTGGGCCTCAAATGCTCCGCCAGTCCGCTCATAAACTGCAGCGTATGCCAACCGACCTCTCTATTCTTCATCCTCATTTTCATGTACCCCCAAAGCGCTGACCGCCTCTTCCGATATTTCAATGTGCTCGTCAGAATAAAAATCTGCCGGATTGTAGCTCGCCAGTTCCACAAGCGCATTATCGATCTCCGTTCTCAAAATTCCCTGAATCTCTGTTCTGGTTTTTCCCTCCAGTTTTTTAGCCAGCTTGGAGGGAAGCGCGGTCACCTTTGACCGGAATCTGGCAAACATATCCGTCATTACCGCTTCCACATCCTCGGCTTTATGCACCTGCCCCTTGATCAGTTGCAGCTTGATCTCTGTGATCTGTCTTTTCAGGCGCTCATGCTGCGCCTTCTCCTCATCCAGATCCAGACCTCTCTCATCAGATGCCTTCGCGCTGCTCTTTCCTGCATTGGCGACCTTGAGCGCTGTGATATAACTCTTGGTGGAATTCCAAAACAGATATTTGCCGTGGGAATCGCGTTTGAGTATCCCCTTGTCCGCCAAATCTCTGATCGTCCTGTCCTTCACACCAAACAGGGACTCCAGTATTTTTGATGATACGAGCAATTCCTCAAATTCATCCGATTCCCGTTTTACAGCCATAGACTACACCTCCCATTCGGCAACGCCCATAAAAAAAATACAATAGCTAGACAAGGGTCGGGCCTCATCCGACCCGCAACGCTATTTGGGACTGGAAGAACCTATGCCTTTTTCAGGTTTTTAGGTTCATCTTTCAAAATTTTTTACTTCTTGCTTTTCAAAATCTGTTTGCCTGAGTCTTTTTTTGCTTATCGCTTTGTCGGAACTTATGCCTTTTTTTCTTGACATATCTACTATTGTGTAAAATCATTTGCTTTTGCAAATCTACTATTTAATGCGCGAAAAAAATCACAGGTGTATTTGACAATTCTTCAATATGTCAAATGCGCGGCAAAAAGAAAAATGCCTTGCCGATTATATCTTACCTGTTATACGATAGATTGTTATACGCCTTATCCTTGCAGTCCTGGTTCACTCCTATGTAGCGGAGCGTTATGTGAATATCTGAATGATTAAATATATCCATCAGCAACGCCGCATCATTGGTCTGCTTGTACAGGTGATATCCAAAAGTCTTCCTGAGCGTATGGGTTCCGATGCTCTCCAGTCCAAACTTCTTTCCAGCCGCAGACAATATGTTGTATGCTTGCTGTCTTGTGATGGGTTTGTTTAATCCGTTAGGATTTTTAAACAGAAATTCATAATCCTTCTTATCCCCGATGTACTCCCCCAATATCTTTTTCAGATTCTTATTGATAGGGAAGCGCTTTTCCTTCCCTGTCTTTTTTTCTCTGCGTACAATATAATCCTTCCCCCGTACATCCCTGACACGGAATTGCAATATATCGCATATCCTCAATCCTGAATAGATTCCAAACATGAACATCACATAGTCGCGCTGATTCTTTTCTTTCAAATAGTCTGCGATATCAAGCACGACTTCGTTATCCCTGATCGGCTCAACCGTGTTCATCTCTTCACCTTCTTTTTTGCATATCAAAAGCGGCCATTCACATGACCGCCTCCCACATTTTAGCGTATACAAGTAATTTTGTTGGTGACTGCCCATCCACCTCTCCAAGTTTTATTATATCATGGAATTTTATGAATTTTATGCCATTTTAAATATTTTGATATTTTTTTGCTTACACTGCTTTGATCCATATGGATTGTCTTCGCTATGTAAGCTTGCGGCATCTTATCTATGTACTTCATGCGGAAGATCCGCCTGGTCAAACTATCGGGAATCTCTTCCACAAATTCTTCCACTTCGCTTGTCTGCTTCTGCAATATGGCAATCCTTTTTTGGTAGCGATCTTTTAAATTTAAATATTTTTGATAATCAAAGCCTACCACCGACTGAGGAACGGGATACCCACTTCTATAGTCCATAATCACATCATTCCCCATCAAAGAATCTCCTTCTGTCAAATGCGACACAGCATACTCGAGCTCTGCAATTTCTGTTTTCATGCTCCTGTATGATTCCAGCTGTTCCCTTGTCACTTTGCGTCTCCTTTCCTAAAGCCAGCGTTTCTATTCCAAACTAAAAAAACTGCCAACCGTTTATTGGTTAGCAGTTTCTAAATTCCTATATTTTAGGTCTATCCCTTGTCGAATAAGTTCAGATTTTGAAATTCCCTCTCTTTCACATATCTCTTTTACTTTGCCATCCGTTTCTTCGTCTACCCTTATTTGATATAGGATAGACTTAGGCGTGTCTGTCAGTCTTGTTCCTTTTTTAATTCCCATCAAATTTCAACTCCCAACTTTTCGGCGGCTTTGTCAGCGATTTTGCCCCAATCGTCGCCGGAATTTTCCCATTCCTCGGACATGCCCGCTAAATCGCAAAGGGCGGCGTACAAGTCCATGTCATCCTCAGCCTCTCTGATGGCCTTGGCGATATCTTCCGGCTCTGCATCCTCTACCTCTTTCCGGCGAGCATTTCCAAATTCCGGTGATGCCACCATCCAAGCCGGAATTAAATCTTCTCCATACTCTTCAAAAAGTGCCGTTCCTACTTCTGCTTTGTAAAATCTCATAGTCTCCACCTTACGCCCTTTCTTCAACTGCGAGATACTCTTCAAAATTTTCTAATGCAGACTTCATTTTTACGATATTTTCTATAATGCTTGCCGCCCATCTTTTATCACTATGTACAAGTACATATTCTCCTGTGTTCCAATCATGCTTTATAGTCAAACATCCGCTCCCTTTGAAACTCTTTTTATAGTCCAAAAGTTCTTGAAAATTCTCTTTTTTTGCTCTAAAAATCTCTCTTTCGCCTGCCATTTCCCTTACCCTTGCGATCATGCCGCCCTTTCTTTTTGTTTGTAATTACATTCTAACAGATGTACTTTTCTTTGTCAATACAAACTTGAAAGAAATTTGAATAAATTTGAAATTTACAACCTGCTAACCAATATTCAGTTGTAAAAGTGCAAATATCCCGATCGCGGTTCAAGAGCAGTTGAACGCCTTGGCTCATCTGCCCCGACTGCAAAAGTTTCCGGT
>JAMPHU010000035.1 GCA_023663225.1 Candidatus Gastranaerophilales bacterium | reverse complement strand
AGCGGGAGGGAAGAAATACGAAGAAGCTGAAGTTTCAGATGATCAATGAATCGGAGTATGACATAGAAGATTTAGAGGTTTCTGAGTCGGATGACGATATGGAAGTGGAAGATTTGGATATGGAGATCGAGTATGTTGATTTAGAGCAGGAACCCGAATAATTTTTTGAGGAGAATGCTGCATCGACAAAATTGTTGATTTTTTGTTATTGCCAATTATTACATTAAGAAATGGTGTGATAAAATCACACCATTTCTTAATGTGGGTTTTCTCAGTTAGTGTTCTGCAACTGTAAGCTGCCGACTTAGTTTTTCAATAAACTCCAGGGAAAGGGTTGGAATAGATTTTTTTACCAATTCGACAGATGCCCCGTTCTGTATAAGTGATTTTGCCGTCTCTTTGTCTCTTTCGAGGACTTTTTTGTTTGCATATTCTTCAACAACCTGTGTCATAATGTCAGCTTCTTCCTTTGAATCCTTAAAATAAGATACCCTGTCTGATAATTTGGGGAATTTACTGTTTTTGCCGATACTGTTTTTAAAGTACTGCATCAATTCCGCGATATCGGATCCATCATTTACTGCACAGTTCACAAATATCCGATAGATGCCATCATCTACGGATGTTCCGGTTTCCCTAACGACAGTTTCAAGATGGTAAATTGTTTTACCTTCCTGGAACATATCAAATTTAGAAATAAAAATAACATAAGAGTGTGCCCTGATATTGCGCAAAAAGCGTTGCGTTTGTGCATCTATTACTTTCAGTCGTGGCTTCTGGAGAATGATCCGCAGAATCTCTTCGCAGACATTAAAATTCGGAAACAGCGGATATGTAAATAGTATATCAAGCTATATAGGTATTATAGACGGAAAAGATATAGATGAAAAGTACTTTTTGCAATTTTAAGCATCTTTTCATTCAATTTTTATATTGAATTCAAGCGCATTGAACTTCTGGTAGCTTCTGATTTTCTGGCGTATTTTCAGGACAATCAGGGGGCGCCCGATAGCAACTTCCGCCATTCTATACACCATATTTTGTTTCGAAGCGGTGGCTAGATACAAAATATGGGGTACGAAAAGGCATCAGCTATCGTGCGCGCTCTCTTTTTATCGAAATAATTGGAAAGAGCCTCTCGGGGTTGTTAATTTTCTGCTGTACTTTTATTAAAAATGTGTTAAAATAAAGTTACATGAGTGTCATTTTTTGTAGGGAGGTACGATTGTGGAACAGGATTTGGCGTATGTGCAGCAGTTGATGGCGGAGAATAAGCGGGTTGTGATGCCGCTGTTGCGCTATCTGCCCTGGCTGGAGCAGAAATCGGGTAAGTCGGTGAGCTCAAATTACCAGGGAGAGGGCATCGAAGAACATTCTGTGCCTTTTCCGGTCTATGATGGCACTTTGATGAGGTTTGTGAAGGAAGCGGCGGCAAGCTCGCTTATGGAGCGCAATTATCCGTATGTATATTCGCGCAACCATCTCAAAAGCCATGATGATGAGAGAAAAGCCATTGCTTCCGCCACTTGGAAGGAGTGGGATATTCTGAGGGGGATTTTGTCTAAATATGTGCTGGGAGGCAGAGTGAAGGCTTATCTGTGGAGCGAAGCCGTGACGGAAGGGATATTTTGCAGGGTTCTCGGCAAAATGAAGGAGATCATTGAGTATTGGGATCAGCCTTTCCAAGTATGAGAAGGACGTAGAGGCTTTGACAAGCTCGATTCCAGGCGCCTGTATTACCGCAGGTGCGAGTAGTGCAGGATGCGAAAGGGTACGACAGGCATGGGTGAAAAATCAGTACAGAAGAGGAAATACATACTGGAAACTGCCAGAAAAGTGTTTATGGAGAAGGGTTTTAAGCGAGTTACCATGAAAGATATCGTGGAAGCATGTGAGATCAGCAGGGGGGGTCTGTATCTCTATTTTGAGAGCACGGATCAGATTTTTTTGGAAGTGCTCAAGATGGAGACGCAGGAGGCGGACGATGTCTTTTCGGACAGTATTTCTGAGGATGCCACGGCGGCGGACATCTTATTCCTTTTTTTGCAGGAGCAAAAAAAGGAGCTTTTGCGCAAGAAGGACACGCTGACGCAGGCTACTTATGAGTTTTATTTTGAGAATGAACTGCCCCGCAAGGACAATATCCTGCGGAGACAGTTTGATTCGGCTGTAAAGATCATCGAGAGGCTGATCGAAATCGGTGTGGAGAATCAGGAGTTTTTCTGTGACGACTGCAAGGAGGCGGCGCGCAATATCATGCTGGTGCTGGAAGGGATGAAGGTCTGCGCACAGACCATAGGCATCACTTCCGACGTGGTGGACAGGGAAATCTTGTATATATTGAAGAGTTTGGGCATTGAGGAGGATTAGAATGAGCGGCGTAAGACGCATTTACGTGGAAAAGAAAAAGCCTTTTGCCGTCAAGGCGAGAGAACTGCATGAGGAGCTTAAAAATTATCTGGGAATAGACGTGTCAGAGGTGCGCGTGCTGATTCGGTATGATGTGGAGAATCTGTCGGATGAAATTTTTGAGAGGGCGTGCAGGACCGTTTTTTCGGAGCCGCCTGTGGACGATCTGTACAGGGAGGAGATCGAGGTTCCTTTAGGGGGCAGGGTCTTTTCCGTGGAGTATCTGCCCGGGCAGTTTGACCAGAGGGCCGATTCCGCCGTACAGTGCATCGGGTTTCTGGATGAGAATGAGGAGCCGGTGATCAAGACGGCTGTGACATATCTGATTATGGGCGATTTCTCGGAGGAGGATTTTGCCAGGATAAAGGCGCACTGTATCAATCCGGTGGACTCCAGAGAGACTGGCGCACAGAAACCGGACACTTTGATCACGGAGTACGAGGAGCCTGCGGATGTTCTGATCTTTGACGGTTTCAAGGACATGGAGGAGGCTGAGCTTAAGAATCTTTACGATTCTCTGGGACTTGCCATGACGTTCAAGGACTTCCTTCATATACAGAAATATTTTTATACGGAGGAGGGAAGGGATCCGTCCATGACGGAGATCCGCGTGTTGGACACCTATTGGTCGGATCATTGCCGTCATACCACCTTCTCCACAGAGCTTAAGGAGGTGGAGTTTGGGGAGGGGTACTATCGTTCTCCCATTGAGACCACTTATCAAAGCTATCTGGACACCAGAGAGGAGATTTTTCAGGGCAGGGAAGACAAGTTTGTCTGCCTGATGGATCTGGCGCTGATGGCTATGCGGAAGTTGAAAAAGGACGGCAAACTGGAGGACATGGAGGAGTCGGAAGAGATCAACGCCTGCTCCGTGATCGTGCCGGTGGAGATGGATTATGGAGATTATAGAGAGACGGAGGAGTGGCTGGTATTTTTCAAGAATGAGACGCACAACCATCCTACGGAGATAGAGCCTTTTGGAGGCGCGGCTACCTGCTTGGGCGGCGCGATCAGGGATCCTTTGTCAGGCCGAGGGTATGTGTATCAGGCGATGCGCGTGACCGGAGCGGCGGACCCTACCGTGCCGGTTTCCGACACATTGAAGGGCAAGCTTCCCCAGAAAAAGATTGTCCGCTCGGCGGCGGGAGGTTATTCCTCCTATGGCAATCAGATCGGTTTGGCGACGGGACTGGTAAAAGAGATCTATCATCCAGGTTATGTGGCGAAGAGAATGGAGATCGGGGCCGTGATGGGCGCTGCGCCCAGAAAGAATGTGATCCGCGAAAGCTCCGCCCCCGGAGATATCATTATCCTCTTGGGAGGACGCACCGGCAGAGACGGCTGCGGCGGCGCGACGGGATCCTCCAAGGTGCACACGGAAAGTTCCATTGAGACTTGCGGGGCGGAGGTGCAGAAAGGAAATGCCCCCACAGAGCGCAAGATCCAGAGATTGTTCCGCAGAGAGGAGGTCAGCCGCCTCATCAAGAAATGTAATGATTTCGGCGCGGGCGGTGTGTCCGTTGCCATCGGTGAGCTGGCGGACGGACTGCGGGTGGATCTGGACAAGGTTCCCAAGAAGTACGCGGGATTGGACGGCACGGAGTTGGCCATCTCGGAGTCCCAGGAGCGTATGGCTGTGGTGGTGGACAAGGGAGATGTGGACGCGTTTCTTGACTATGCCGCGGAGGAGAATCTGGAGGCCGTGGCCGTGGCCGTGGTCACGGAGGAACCCAGGCTGGTTCTGAATTGGAGAGGACAAGACATTGTAAACATAAAGAGAGCTTTTTTGGACACCAACGGCGCCCACCAGGAGACCAATGTAAAGGTGGAGATCCCCGCCAGAGAAGAGAATTATTTTGAAAAATATTCTGTGAAAGAAGTGGACGAAAAGCTTGCGGCGGGTGATATCAAGGGCGCGTGGCTTGCCCTTTTGGGAGATTTGAATGTCTGTTCCCAAAAGGGACTGGTGGAGATGTTTGACTCTTCCATCGGTGCGGGCAGTGTGTTGATGCCCTACGGAGGGAAATATCAGTTGACGGAGACGCAGGTCATGGCGGCGAAGCTGCCGACGCTCAAAGGCAGGACAGACGCCGTGACTATGATGAGTTTTGGTTTTGATCCCGCGCTTTCCTCATGGAGTCCTTACCACGGCGCGGTCTATGCGGTGGTGGAGTCCATGGCCAAGATCGTGGCGGCAGGCGGCGATATCAGCGGAATCCGGTTTACTTTTCAGGAGTATTTCCGCAGGATGACCAGCGACCCAAGCCGTTGGAGTCAGCCTTTTGCAGCGCTGTTGGGCGCGTATGACGCCCAGATCGGTCTGCAGCTGCCCTCTATCGGCGGCAAGGACAGTATGTCCGGCACATTCAACGATATCGATGTGCCGCCCACGCTGGTGTCCTTTGCGGTAGATATGGCAAAGCAGGGGGATATTGTGACGCCGGAGTTTAAGACCCCTGGCGATAAGCTGGTCCGGTTTGAGATTGAGAGAGATGATTTCGACATCCCTATGTACGATCAGGTGACACAGCTCTATGGGGAGATCCATCGTTTGATGCAGGAAAAGGTGATTGTGTCGGGCTACGCGCTGGATGCCAGAGGTCTGGCGGCGGCATTGTCCAAGATGGCCTTTGGCAACAAACTGGGTGTAATCGTAGACAGCGGGATCGCAAAGGCGTATCTGTTTGAAAATGCGCTGGGCGATATCCTGGCGGAGGTGCCTTCGGATCAAATGGAAGCTTTAGAGGAGGCAGGGCTGGATTACACGATAGTGGGCACTGTCACAAAAGAGCCTGTGTTCGGATATGGAGACGTGTCGATTGCCATGGAGGAGGCTCTGGACGCCTGGACCTCCAAGCTGGAGAAGGTGTTCCCCACCAAGGCGGAAAAAGGCACAGATTTGGTAAAGAGCGACTGTTACAAAACAGACAGTGTATATATCTGCAAGAACAAAGTGGCAAAACCCACGGTGTTTATACCGGTATTCCCCGGCACCAACTGCGAATATGACAGTGCGAGAGCCTTTGAGCGCGCTGGGGCGAACGTGGTGACAAAGGTGTTTAAAAACCTGAGCGCTGCCGATATCAGGGAATCCGTGGAAGCATATGAGAAGGCGATCTCGCAGGCGCAGATCATCATGTTCCCGGGAGGCTTTTCGGCGGGCGATGAGCCGGACGGAAGCGCGAAGTTTTTTGCGACGGCTTTTCAGAACGAGAGGCTGAAAAGTGCGGTGAACAGGCTCCTGCATGAGCGCGACGGCCTGGCCCTTGGGATCTGCAACGGTTTTCAGGCGTTGATCAAGCTGGGGTTGGTGCCCTATGGCGAGATTGTGGGTCAGAAGGAGGATTCCCCCACGCTGACCTTCAACACCATCAACCATCATATCTCCAAGATGGTGTATACCAAGGTGGTCTCCGACAGATCGCCCTGGTTACAGGAGGCAAAGCTGGGAGAGACTTATTGTAATCCCGCATCTCACGGAGAAGGACGTTTTGTGGCGCCTAAGGAATGGCTGGAGAGGCTGTTTGCAAACGGGCAGGTGGCTACGCAGTATACGGACCAGGAGGGCAATGCCTCCATGGATGAGGAGTACAATATCAACGGTTCCTACTGTGCGATCGAGGGGATCACATCGCCAGACGGCAGGGTGTTTGGCAAGATGGCACATTCCGAGAGGCGCGGGGAGGCTGTCGCCATGAATATCTACGGCGAACAGGATATGCGTATTTTTGAGTCCGGCGTGGCGTATTTCAGATGAACTGTGATCGTCAGATTTTTTGTACGATTATATAAAAAAGGAAAGATGAGCGAAAAGCTTAAAAGGAGGTCAAGATGTTAGTTGCGTTAATACCCTTGTTTGATGAGAACATGGCGGTGCGGGCGTATTCCGTATTTTCACAAAAGGGCAACAATCTTTTAAACCCTCAGATGCAGGGGAGTGGAGTGAATGACGGCGCCAGCCAGGTGGCGGGTCTGGAGGTCATTCAAAACATGGGAATCGAGACGCTGCCGGACGATAAGGAGATTTTTGTCTCCGTCAGCAATATTTCGATTTTCTCGGACATTCAGGATCAGTGTGATGCGCCCCATGAGAGGATTGTGCTGATGATCGATCGGACGATCCCGCCGGTGGATATGTATGTGAATCGTCTGGCGGAGTTGAAGCAGCAAGGTTATAAGTTGGCGATCCGCAAGCTGGCGGTCTCAGAGTTTGAGAGTTACAGGCCCGTGCTGCGTCTGATGGATTATATTTTCCTCAACAACAAAAAGATTGCCATAGACAAGGCGACGATCTATTTTTCCAAGCTGTATCCGGGGGCAAAGCTTTGCGCCGGCAATATTGACAGTCAGGAAATTTTTGAGCAGCTCAAAAAGACCGGCGGGTATCAGCTCTATGAGGGAGAGTTTTACCGCTTCCCCGTCACCAAGGGGCAGAACGAGGTGGCGCCTCTCAAAGTGAACTATATTGAACTGTTGAATATCGTGAACGGTGTAAACTTTGAGCTGACAGAGGCGGCGGATATCATCGGCAGAGATACCGCACTCACGATTTCACTGCTGCAGATGGTGAACCGCATGGCAGCTAACTCCGGTATCAGCACGATCCGTCACGCGGCGGCAATGTTAGGGCAGAATGAGTTGAAAAAGTGGATCAATACCGCTGTGGTCAATGAAATGTATGCGGATAAACCTAGCGAGATCACCAGGCTCTCTCTGCTGCGCGCGAAGTTCGCTGAAAACCTGGCGCCCTGTTTTGGGTTGTCCATGCAGGCTTCGGAGCTGTTCCTGATGGGACTGTTCTCCGTGTTGGATGTCATTCTTGAGAAGCCTATGGATGAGGCGCTACAGATGGTGCAAGTGTCCGACGAGATCAAGAAGGCGCTGGTGTTCCACGAGGGAAAGTTCGCACCGGTTCTGGATTTTATGGAAGAGTACGAGATGGCGCAGTGGCAGGAGGTGTCCAGACAGATCATCCTGCAAAATATGGACATGGACTCCTTGTACGAAAAATATATTGATTCCTTGAAGTGGTACAGAGATCTTATGAGCTCGAAGAAGGACAATTAAGGGTTCAAAAGCAGATGATGAATGAAGTTGTAAGGCATAAAATCCGTCATAATCTGCAGAGAATGAAGACTTCCGTCAAATGGGTTGTCTTTGCGGTTATATCTGGCATTGTGGTGGGCTTGGCGGGAACGGGCTTTTACTTTTGCATGGCGGCCGTGACTGACATGCGGGCGGAAAGGCCCTGGCTTGTCTGGCTGCTCCCTGTAGGAGGGCTGTTGATCGTGGGAGCCTACCGCCTGTTGCACGATGAGAAGGACACCGGAACGAATCTGGTGATCTCTTCCATCCACTCCGGAGACAGATTGCCTTTGCGCATGGCGCCGCTTATCTTTATCTCCACTCTGATCACGCATCTGTTTGGAGGCTCCGCCGGCAGAGAAGGCGCTGCTCTACAGTTGGGCGGCAGTCTGGGGAACGAGATCGGAAAGCTGTTTCGCTTCGATGAGAAGGACAAGCATATTATGACGATGTGCGGCATGAGCGCTGCTTTTTCCGCATTGTTTGGAACGCCCATGGCGGCCGCCATCTTCTCCATGGAGGTGGTGAGTGTGGGGATCATGTACTATGCCGCTTTGGTGCCCTGCGTGGTGGCGGCGTTAATTGCCCACGGGATCGCTGTCTATTTTGGAGCGGAGGCGGAGGTGTTTCCGCTGGAGGAGATTCCGGCATTTACGATGGGGACTGCGGTGCGGACGGTTGTTCTCGCCGCGCTGTGCGCACTGGTGAGCGTCCTGTTCTGTATCCTGCTTCACCAGGCGGAGCATCTCTACCAACGATTTTTTAAAAATCCTTATATCAGGGTTCTGGTGGGCGGAGGCATTGTCCTTGTGTTGACGCTTTTGGTGGGAGACCAGAGATATAACGGCTCCGGCATTGATGTGATCGGACTTTGTATGGACGGCGGTGCAAAGCCGGAAATGTTTCTCTTGAAAATGATATTTACGGCGGCTACGCTGGGTGCAGGCTACAAGGGCGGGGAGATCGTCCCGTCCTTCTTTATAGGAGGCACGTTTGGATGCCTGTTTGGCAGTCTGATCGGTTTTGACCCCGCTCTGTGCACGGCCGTGGGGATGGTGTCCGTGTTCTGCGGTGTGACAAACTGTCCCATCACCTCTCTGCTCATCAGTTTTGAACTGTTTGGCTATGAGGGGATGCCCTATTATCTTCTGGCCGTGGCGTTTGCGTATATGTTGTCAGGGTATTACGGACTTTACCACAGTCAGAAGATTATGTACTCAAAGTATAAGACCAATTATATCAACAAAAAGGCCGAGTGAGTTTCGGCCTTTTTAGATTGCTGGCAAGTTACAGCAAGTTACGGCAAGTTACGCTCCGGCGGGGCAAGCATTTGGAGAGAGGGATTTGTTACTTTCTGACGGGCGAACTAAATTGACAAGTCAAAAGTTGTAGGAGGAGATAATAATGGAATACATATTTTCTGTAGAAGAAGCCACTCAAAAATTATTGGCAAAACTTTCTGAATCAACAGGCTGGAAGTATTTGAAAAGCCAACATTGCCTTAAAAAGACGGTAAAAGATTTGGTTTTTCAGATCACTTTTTTTTCTTCAAAATGGAATGTTTCACATGAGCGGGTTGAAGTGAGCGCCGAATTTAAGCTGTGGTGCAAAAGTTATGGGAAGTCGCCTGCAGACAATGTGATTGCAATGATGTCATATTGCCCGGAGTTTTGTACTTCTGACAACAAACGCTGGTATGACATTTCTACTGAGGAAAAACTTCTGTCTGCCTTTGATGAGTTAAACCGCAAGATACAACAGACAGCGGGCAGCTTGTGCGCACAATTTGAGCAGGATTATCTTGAGGGAGTGGAAAGCCTGTTCAGGGAACATTTTGATGAATATCGTGTGTATTTGGATTTTATTGTAGATAAGCTCGGTATGTCACCCGCCATACGGGAAAAGGCTCAGGAAATATACGACAGCCTTTCCGATGATATGCGGCGGCAGGTATCGGAATATCAAAACGGGGCGAGAAATTGCATTTGGATGATTAACAGAAGCAATTTGAAGTATGTTGTCGATAACAATTTGATGCTCTGATTTTCGGGCGACTTTCTGTTTCTCAAAGTCTATAAGCGGGAGCAGAAACGAGAGTGCGGCGCAAGGGCAGCGCACTTATATACCACATGAATGTGGTATGTGCGGTCTTGCAGGGAACACGGGGATTCCCTCTTGAATGATAAGATTGGTCTGCGATAGAGGGTTCATTGATTTTTGAAATTGCAGGATACAGAAGCATAGGTTACAGAGAAGCCTTTCTGTGGCGTGAGTCGGATGTGGAGATGAGACTCCGGCGATGCCCGTCCAATGGCGGGCATTGCCGTGAATGAGGCTCATCGGAACGCCCATCCGGCCGTCACAGAAAGGCTTCTCTGTAACCTATGCTCCGTCCCTAGTCCCGAAACCACAGGGACTCATCGGAGAGGAATATTGAGAGCCTGTCCGATCCGCAGCCGGTCATAATCGGCGATATGCGGATTAGCAGCCTTCAATGCACGCAGAGTGATGCCGTTTCTGTGAGCGATATGGGAGAGCGTATCTCCGTCCGCCACTGTGTAACCGACGACTCGGTCCGCGACTACTGCGATATATTCCCCGCCCTTATTTAGAGCAAACATGGCCTGTCCGGACTCTGTGATGCGGTAAGCGCCGACGAGCTTCATAGAGCGGTTCGTGTCATCATAACAGTAGAGCATCGCCACTTTGCCGGCATTTTCCGCGCCCAGATTCATGTGCGCGTTGACGCGGAAAGGATACGCGGCATGATCTGTCATGCTGAATACGCGGCTGATACAGGATCCGGCTGTGACAGATTGCAATAGATCTTCCGGTATGGAAGGCGCAGTCAGAGCGATCCGAAAAGAACCGGATACATTTTTTACATCCTTTCCGGACACGCTGAAAGCAAACTCATTTCCGGTCTGTAATGCCAGAGCGACTCCTTTCCCAGAGATAAGCTGCAAGGTGTCCAAGGGAATCTCAAAGGCGTTGCCGGTCGTGATATTGATATTTTGCGGATAAGAATTTTGGATGGCGGCGGAAATTTCTGCGTTCATCACCTGCCATTCGATGGAAATGGGCATATAGAAGCCGCTATCGTCTATGCCGTAGCCGCTGTCATCCACATCATCTTCGACTGTAGTGTCTTGGGTCTGCGAAGTAGAGTCCGTGTCGATGCCGTCGCTGGACGCGGTGATGATCAGAGGCGTCACAAAGGGCAAAAATATCAGTGCGGACGAAACCGCAAATATAGTCAATCTTTTTTTCATAAATACCTCCTGTCTGATCGATGTCGATCGAATGTTTGTCTATTCGTCTATATTATGTCCCCCGGAAGAAAAAAAACGCGCATTTTCGTGAGGTGGGCGAATTTTCCAAAATCGTTTTCTCTTTCTTTTTCATATAATAAAATATATCAACAGATCAAAAAGGAGTAATTTGATTTATGGCTATCGGTTATTTAAGACTGCAGGCGCGGACTGCCCAGGACGCGGTACCTCTGAGCGGCGTGCAGATCAGCATATTGGACGCCGGAGGGCGCAGTCTCTATGAATTGGTCACGGATGAGAGCGGGGATACGCAGACGGTGTCCTTGGACACGGTGGACAAAAGTCTGTCCCTGGATCCTGCGTATATGGGGACGCCCTACACGGCGTATGATGTGCTGGCGCAGGCGGAGGGGTTTCAGGCCCTTTACATTTCGGGAGTGCCGGTGTTTGAGGGAGAGACCGCTGTCCAATCCCTATCTCTTACGCCAATGTTAGGGCGGCAGAGCGAGCCGGCCATGACGATGGTTAAGATCGGTAAACCTGCCGTGGCAAGCCGGACGCTCAGGCTACAGGAAAAACCTGTGGAGGAACCCAGAGTGTTGCGCCAGGTGGTCATTCCCAATCCCATCACGGTGCACCTGGGCGCTCCCGCTTCCTACGCAGCCAATGTGCAAGTGCCTTTTGTAGACTATGTGAAAAATGTGGCCAGCAGCGAGATTTATCCCACTTGGCCGGAGGCTGCGCTGCGAGCCAATATTTACGCCATTATTACTTTTGCGTTGAATCGGGTTTTTACGGAGTGGTATCGAAGCAGGGGTTATAGTTTTGACATCACCAACAGCACCGCCTACGATCAGGCTTTTGTGTATGGGCGGACCACCTATGAGTTGATCGATCGGATCGTGGATGAGATTTTCAATGAGTATGTCCGCAGGCAGGGACAAAACGCACCTTATTTTACCTCTTTCTGCAATGGGACTACCGTCACTTGCGCAGGACTTTCTCAGTGGGGAACGGTCACTTTGGCCAACAGGGGACTTACGCCGCTGCAGATTTTGCGCAATTATTATCCAAATGACGTGGAGATCGCCGAGACCAATATTATAACCGGCATCCTCACATCCTATCCGGGATCTCCTCTCAGAAATGGAAGCAGAGGACTTGACGTACAGACGATCCAGACTTATCTGAACCGGATTCGCAGAAATTATCCTGCGATCCCTGTGATCACGGACGAGGCGGGCGTGTTTGGAGACAGCACACAGGCGGCGGTCGCCAAGTTTCAGAGCATTTTTAATCTGACAGCCGATGGCATTGTGGGCAAGGCTACCTGGAATAAGTTATCCAGCATCTATACGGCAGTGACCAGGCTTGCGGATTTAGACAGCGAGGGGGTCTCGTTGGGGATAGGCACAGTTCCCCCAAGTGCGGTGCTGCGCCGCGGTTCCAGAGGGACGGATGTCATTACCCTGCAATATCTTCTGAATGTGGCGGCAGAGTATTATCCGTATGTGCCGCAGGTTTCTCAGGACGGAATCTTTGGCAGCGGAACCGAGCGGGCAGTAATGGCGTTCCAGCGGGCCGTTTCTTTGACGGCCGACGGCGTGGTGGGGTCCAATACCTGGAACGCTTTGTATCAGGTTTATCTGGGAAATCAGGGAAATGTACCTGCACCCGCTCCCGGCGTCATCACCTACACCGTTCAGTCGGGCGACACACTGTGGCTTTTGGCCAGAAGATTCGGCACCACCGTGGAGGCGATCCGAAGCTTGAACGGCCTGACCAGCGATGTGCTGAACATTGGTCAGGTGTTAAAGATCCCGCAGGAGACGGGGAGTGGCTATTTTGAATACACGGTGCAAGCAGGGGATACGCTGTGGCTTTTGGCCAGAAGGTTTGGCACCACCGTGGAGGCGATCCGAAGCTTGAACGGCTTGACGAGCGATGTGCTGAATATCGGTCAGGTGCTCAAGATCCCGCAGGCGGGGTAGTGGGTTTTCGCCCTCTTTTGTGGGTTTTGTGTCCAAATGCGTTGAGAGGGGAGCGGGATTTCATTATAGTGAAGTCATCCCGAGAGACAAAGGAGGACAATGTATATGGGAATAGAATTGGAATTACAGGATATCGCGTGGCAGAAAAAGGATCTTGTGCAGAAAAGACGGCAGTTGGATTCCGAGATCACGGCAAAGTTTTTGGCGGATAACGGGCCCCTGGTGCAGCAGGCGGTGAGACGTTTTATGGAAAAGCTGGAGGCCGGCGCTCACGGGTTGGTGGAGCATTACTATCTAAAGGGTGGAAATGCCATCGCCGTTTTAGAGGGCGAAGCCATGACGGGCGATTATGATTTTCAGCTTGTGCCGACGCAGAATGTATATCAGAATTGGAGGAAGCGACGCATAGATGTGGAGACACTCATCTTTTCGGCGCTGGAGGAGGCCGCAAAAACTTTGGTTCAAAGCAGGGTTGATGAGAGCGCCTTTGAGGTGGAGCGGCTTCAGACCGGAAAGGATCGTTTGGTTAAAAAGAACAAAATTACCGGAAAGGTTGTGATCGGAAGCGATTACTATGAAAAGAGCTGTTCGGATATCCTGAAGGATCCCCATTATAAGAAAGAGACGAGAAGGCTTGAGCTGACACATGCGGGCACGCCGCTTGCCGTCGGCGACGGGACCAGAGAGTATTATATCTATGCAAATTATACGATTCCCGAATTTTTGTTGTATCGTTTGGTGATCAGCTATGGCTATGAGCTTACGCAGGGAGGAAGGACGGAAGAAATTCCCCTGAAATCCGAGATGATAGACGTGTCCATACCGAGGGTGGGAAGTGCGGAGTGCTATCTGTCCCAAGAGGGTGTGATCACACATTTTCGCAGGAAAGATGGGTTTCTCATACCCGGATGGGGGTATCATTTCTATGAGAATATCAATCTGTGCCAGGAGGTCAGTCTGCATTACAGCGGAAGTCCCCACAAGAGGGGGAAACGCATAAACCGCCTGAAAAGAGCCATAAGTGCGCTGGCAGCCTGCAATGGAAATAACCCTGATGTCTTGCTGGGAGAGAAGATGTCGGAGGACGACGGGGCGGGAACGCATGAGACCCTGGCCTATGCCGGCGCAATGAATTACCCTGTCGGACAGCTGGCGGCAGGAGAAGATCAACCGAGTGTGTTCAAGGAACTCTATCAAAAGCTGCTGGCACAGACCCTTGATCATATGACCACTGTCAGAGCACAGTGGGACGGCAAAGATCCGCTTGCCGATCTGGCGAAACTATTGGTGGTATTTCGCGCCCAAAAGTCCATGGACACCAATATCATCCCAGCTTCTCAGGCGAAAGATGTGGTGACGAAGCTTTTTCTGGAAGCGGGAGAATTTGCGTGGCAGTCACCGCTTGATAAGCTGCCTGGAGATCTGCCGTTTCACTTGGGTTTTGTGGTCGTAAGCACGAGCAGGATGGTCTTGCAGAAGTTGAGTGAACGCGGACTTTTGGGCGTTCCGCCAAAAGCCGCAGATCGGGAGAACAATCTCTTACTGCCCGCAAATTGTCGGGGCGGGCAGTTTTACATAATCCTCCATATACAGGGGACATCCGGAGGCGTGACCTTGTCGTCTAAGCAACTGTTGGAGAGCAGTATTCTGTTTTCCCAGAGGTTGATCTTGCAGGAAGCGCTCAAGTGAACTTATGGGCGTTTTGTGCAATCTGCCTTTAGTTTGTGAGAAATTGGCCGATACATATATTGAATCGTTACCAGATCATGCTGACCATGGAGGGAGAGGCAGATGCAAGTAAAAAACATGACAATCTATATGGGACAGGACGAGAGAGTGCTGCGGCGTCAGGCCGAGAACGCTTCCAAGGAGGATAAAAGTTCCAAAAGTATCTCAGCCGTCGGTCTGTTAAACGGCCGGACGGATACGATTCTCATGCGGAAGCAGCTCGCGCAGAAACAGGCCATGAAGATCGTGCAGGATACCTTTGCGTCGGAAGAGAAGATCGATATGGATCAGGATTTGCGCAGGGAGAATGTGAAGGAGCTGAAAAAACAGCTCAATGAGATCAAGGAAAATATAGCGGCACAGGATTTCGGAGATGTTCCGGAGGAAGAACTGACTGCTGAGATGAAGGCACAGCGCGACCAGGCGATCGAAGAATACCAGAGGCAGGCAAGTCAGCTCGAAAACCAGATCGAAGCGCAGAATATGGCGATCCGCGACACCAAGCTTGAGCGTCTGAAAAAATCTCCTATGTTGAAAGCTGAAAAAGAAGCCGACGCGGTCTTAGAGGCGGCGAACGATGAGATTCTCGGCATGTTGATCCAGGAGGGCAAGGATCACATCGACGAAGAGATGGAGAAGAAGGAAGAGCAGCAGGAGAAGATCGAGGAGAAGAAGGAAGCCGAGGAGGCTGTGATCGAAAAGCGGCAAGAGCGGGAAGACGAGTTGGAGGAGCTGACGGAGGCGGTTCAGGATTCCGGAACGGACGACGTTCAGAAAGAATTGGAGGACATGCTGGAGAAGCTGAAACTGATCGAGGAGGACTTAAAGGGCGTTTCAGTGGACACAAAGCTGTAGGTCAAATAGTCGTTTCGTGCCGTCGATAGTCGTTTTGTGCGTTGCAATTACAGTTTCCGATAAGAAGGGCCGATAACCGATATGATATAATAACCTTATTCATGGCAGGAAACGGCCGGATGGCCATGTATCATAAATTGCAAAGCAATTTATGATAGAATGACCTTATTCATGGCAGGAAACGGCCGGATGGCCATAAATGCCATGATCGGTCTGTGATTATGACATAAAAATCGTAAGCGAGGGTGGAAACGAGGATGACAAACGCAATCGGCGACGACAACTTTTTACAGTATTCTTTTGTGGAAGGGTTCGCCCGGATCCAGGTGGATGACATTTTGTATATCGAGACGAACCGGCACAAGAATTTTTTTTACACACAAAAGGGCGTCTATAGTATATACAAAAAGCTGGGCGAGATTGAGGAGGATCTGAGAGGCAGAGGTTTTGTGCGGGTACATCAGAGCTATCTGGTCAATATGAAATATATTGAAAAGATCAACAGTTACATTCTGACATTGACCACAGGCAAGGAACTATCGGTCCCAAAATCGCGTTATCAGGAAGTAAAGCGGCAGTATGCCATGTTTCACGGCGAGACGTAACAATTTTGCCGGTAACGGTATCAGACAGAATATGGAGGAAAAGGAAAATGAGAATCACGACACAGATGTTGAACGCATCTTCTCAGAAAGCGGGGCTTCCGGTAAACAACGTCTCCCTCTTAAACTTTGTGAACGGGAACGGCTCTAACACCAATCTGTTGAGCGCGCTGAAGAACAAGAACAAGAAAGAAGTAGACACGGTTCGGCAGAAAGATTATGAAAAGCTGGAAAAATCGGCGGATCAGCTTGCACAGCGGGCATCTTTGTTCACGGTGGACACTTCCTTTGTCGCGGCGAAGGAGAGCGGAGACTACAAGGAGATCTATGACGGCGCGGCCGCTTTGGTGGAAAGCTACAATGATACTTTGAAGGCGCTGCGGACCACGTCCGGCACGTTGAATGATTTTTATAAGCAGAGCATGATCGATCTGATCTCTGATAACAGCGAAGCCTTGGAGAGCATCGGCATTACCATGAGTAAGGACGGAAATTTGAGTCTGGACAAGGACAAATTAAAGGAAGCCGATCCGGATACGCTGGAGAGCGTGCTTGGGCCGAAGTCCGACCTGACTAAGAAACTGGCCTTTTTGGCGGGTAAGATCGCCGACAATGCAGAGACCAATCTGGACAGTTTGAGCAGCCAGTACAGCGCAGGCGGGAACGCCTACACTGCCGCAATGAGCAGCAAGTATAATTTCTGGGGTTAGATGAGGAGGACTCGCCATGGATGTTGCAATGCTTGGAACCAATCAGGCTAAGAAAGGCAGTTATTTCCATCAGACGGGCAGGGTCGGCACGGAAAAGAGCGCAGATTTTCGCGACGCCCTATCAAGCAGCCTGGGAACGAACCGTTCCGCCAAGGCGCCTTATGATTATCTGTCCAAAGATGGCGTGATCACCTATAAAGGCGTGACCTTTGTCTGCGATTATGACAGAAACGCGATCTGCCTGGGAGATATGAGCGATCCGAAGAAGGTGTTGGATATCCCGCTGTCGGGCGGCGGATCCCTGCGGGTCAACCGGTCGCAGATCGGCGCCCTGTCCAAGGCGATCGGCATGTTTTCGCCGGAGGATGTGAACCTGATTTTGCGCGCAATCGCGCTGGATCAAAAATGCAAGCAGGAATTGAATAAGATTGACGAGCTGGAGAATAGTCCCGAGAACTTTTCGCAGACGGAAAGCTGAATAGGGAATAGAGTGGGACTTGTTATTTTCTGCAAAAAATGGTATCATTATTACACAATGATATCATTTTTTTGTGGAAAATGCGAGGAAGGCTATGAATCGACTGAATATTACGGAATACCAGAGTGAACCCGGAGAATATCAAATGTTTTATGGGAAGGCTTCGTTGCGCGAAGGCTACTATATTCTGAACTTTGATGAACGGTTTCATCATATGATCGGTGTGAAGGGATATCTTTCGATCCCTGAGCTGATCCATCCCGAGGACGCTGCGGCATTTGAGGAGGCGCTGACCAAACTGGAAGAGGGCCCCCAGCATTTGATCCTCAGGATCATGTGCTACAATGATAAATACCGCTTTTTCTATGTCGTAGTGAGGTACAACGGCAAGGTGTTGGACGGGTTTCGCTCTGTGGATCTGGAGGTCACGCAGATCATGACGATCACGGATCGGTATCTGCAGTATGTCGGTCTGGTGGAGAAATACCGCGAGTTTATGGGGTTGTTCCCAGGTTGCTATATGGAGTATGAATACGGCACCGGTCTGTTGAAGCTGTACGAGTACAGAGGGCAGCGGAGTACGATGTTGTACGAGGACAGTCTGGAGGATACGCTTGTCAGGGTGGAGGCAGACAGGGAGCTGAATAGCGAGCAGAAGGCAGAGTTTAGGATCCTGTACGAGAATCTGAAAAGCGCCAGAGATCACGTGAAGGTGGAGCTGGACGCCGTGACGCTGGACAAGCAGGCAACAGGGGTTCGCTATGAGATCGCTATCGCTATGATTTATCGGGATGACAGCAGGGAGAGAGCGATCGGTCTGGTGAATGTGATCGGTGCGAAGAAGGAGAAGGAGAGTTATTATCTTTCCGACAGCGCTTTCGATCCCGGCACAGGTCTTTTAAATAAGCGCGCCATCAACGAATATGCCATAGAGAAGATACAGAACCGGACGCAAGGACTGTATCTGGTCATTATGGATATCGATGATTTTAAGAAGGTCAACGACAACTATGGGCATATGTTCGGCGATCAGGTGCTCTCCAAGGCGGCGGAGATCATCAAAGGTGTGGTAAAGACCAGGGGCGCTGTGGGACGGTTTGGCGGAGATGAGTTTATGATCGTTTTGGAGGGGATCGATTCGGAAGCTACGCTGCGGAGAATACTATCCACCATCTCCAGGAATATCGAGTGGGCTTTCAAAGATGTGGAAGGACTCAAGGTCACAGCTTCTATCGGCGTCTCCAAATATCTGGATGACGGGATCACTTACGATGAGCTGTTCCAGAAGGCGGACAAGTGTGTCTACATAGCCAAGGGCAAGGGCAAGAACCGCTATATCATATACGATGTCAAGAAGCATGGCGAGGTGGTGAAGGAGGATTCCAATCAGGCGGATATCGCTTTCCATGCCACTGTGAGCGACGATGACAAGAACAAGGCGGTGTCGGAGATGACGCTTAAGCTTTTCAAGGAGGGGACAGGGGCGCTTCTCCCCGTGATGGAGCAGATGCGTTCCTTTTTTGACATTGATGGGATCGCCATTTATACGGGTACAGATCTGCGTCGCACCTATGAGACAGGCAATTATGTGAATCCCATACAGAGTTTTGATTTTGCCAAAGATCCGCACTATCAGAAATTATTTGACAGGCAGGGGTTCTGCGAGGTGAGCAATCTGCAGCAGTTGGAGAAGATGGCGCCTCAGGCTTTGGAGTTATACAATAAACAGGAAAACGGCAAGATCATTCAGTGTCAGGTGATGCGGGGCGAGGAGCCTGTGGCGATCGTGTCTTTTGACTTTTTTAATCGTTTTCCCAAACAGGGTACCATCAATATCGGTCTGATCCGCGTGATGGGGCGGCTGATGGCGGAGGTGGCCTGCGGTGCACACTGAGAACGGACGGGCGGAGGAGATCGAGAAGAGCATCCGCAAGAAATTTCACAAGGCGCTGTTCACCAAATTTGCCAAAGGCATCAACGAGTACGATCTGCTTCAGGAGAACGACAAGGTGGCGGTGTGTATCTCGGGCGGGAAGGATTCCATGTTGATGGCGAAGCTGTTTCAGGAGTTGAAGCGCCACAATAAATTTCCCTTCGAGTTGGTCTTTCTGGTGATGGATCCGGGGTATCAAGAGGCCAACCGCCGTATGATCGAGGAGAACGCCAGGCTGCTTAAGGTGCCCATCACGATCTTTGAGACCGATATCTTTGACTCGGTTTATGAAATTGAAAAAAACCCCTGCTATCTCTGTGCGAGGATGAGGCGGGGGTATCTCTATAGTCATGCGAAGCAGATGGGATGTAACAAGATTGCGCTGGGCCATCATTATGATGATGTGATTGAGACGATCCTGATGGGGATGCTCTATGGGGGGCAGGTGCAGACGATGATGCCGAAGCTCCACAGCACCCATTTTGAGGGGATGGAGCTGATCCGCCCCATGTATCTGGTGCGGGAGAGCGACATCAAACATTGGCGGGATTACAACGGGCTGCAGTTCCTCCAGTGCGCCTGCCGTTTTACGGAAAACTGCGCTGTCTGTCGGGACGATGGGAGCAGCGAGTCCAAGCGCATGGAGATCAAGCAGTTGATCGCCGAGCTCAAAAAGACCAATCCCTTTGTGGAGGGGAATCTCTTTAAAAGCGTGGAAAATGTCAACTTAAGTACGATCATAGCCTACAAGAAGGACGGTGTCAGGCATCATTTTCTGGAAGGATATGACGAGAGAGGGTGATCCCGTTCACCGTGATGCTGCCGTCGAGCTCGATGACCAGGCACTCTCTGCCGTTGATGGTCCTGGTCTCGATGAGATCGGTGCGCTCCGGCTTGACCTTGATGACCACATCGGGAGTCTTGACCTCAAACGCGCGGGTGTCGGCGACATTGCTCACAAGCAGGGAGGTGTCCTCGCCCGCAGTCTCGTCGTAATGTCTGTCAAATTCGGACATCTTATCGTTGGATACGCCGCTGCTTGCAAAGAGCGTCTTTACCTCGTTTTTGTCGAGGACCAAGGGAGCGGCTTCCTCTTTGTGTTCTTCCACCATCTCATTTAATTTCTCGTGAATATTTTTGACCACTTCCAGGTCGCAGGTCTCCCCCAGCGTCTCCTCGATGAGTGAGTGAAAAGTCTCTTTCTGGTCGCCTGCGGACAGGGGCAGGGGGCAGCCTAAGAGCAGTTCCACAAAGCTTTCCCGCAGTTCCTCGGCGTCTTTGGAGTAATAGAGCGCGCCGTGCAAATCTGCGCTGCGGTCATTGAAAGCGGGGAACAAAAAGCCTGTGGCGGGAGCGTCCACCACCCAGTCTCTAATGCGGTTCTGAAACAGATTCTCCACCGCATTGTAGCTTAAGCCGGGCTTGGAGAGATTGACCGGACAGATACAAGTCAGGATGTACTCGTAGACTTCGTCCGAGGCGTCCTCCATATCTGTGCCGTCCATGGCTTTCCCGGGGACATCGTAGGCGTCGTGGATCAATAAGATCAGGTAATTGCCCACATATTCGTAGGCTTCGATGATCTTGTCGTAAAACTCTTCTAAAAGCGCATCGTCCTTGAGTCTGCTGTCGCGCAGGCGAAGCAGAAATTCCTGGGCGCCGCCCTCGGACTCACTTGCCAGCGGAAATTCCAGATTTAGCAGATTCTTGCCGATGGAGCCGGATAGGGTCTTGCGCAGAATCTCAAAATATTTGTGCATTTCCTCCTCCGGCAGAGCAAGAAATGCCTGCTTGAACTCGGTTTTTTTATTTTTTTCACCGTCCACATAGCAGCCGCAGATGCGGGTGATGGAACAATTTTTGGGCGTCAAGAGCTTTTTCAGCTCGGATATTTCCTGTTTGATCATAAATTTTCTCCTCCGTAACTGTACTGACTAACAGTATAAACCATTTTCTTTTTCCAGGCAATTATGAAAATTTTTTCCGGCAAAATCGGCGTTATTTGGCGGAAATATGTAGAAATCGGCGGGACGCGATCGTTTTGTCTGTCTTTTTGGTATATTCAGTGAAAATTCGCGATGAGTTGGAGTTGAAGCATCAAACAATATCAATTTATAATAGGATGGAACGAATTTTAGACTTTTTTAGATTTTGGAGGTAGTTTGATGGAACAACTGAACATTACAGCTACAAAGGATAATGACAAAGTGTACAAAATCCTGGGGGATTTGATGAATGCGGACAAGGAGTTCCAGATTATGATCACCGTGCCTTCCGGCAGAGGAAACGGTCTGCGCGGAGAAGTCAAACAGCCGGAACAAAAACAGGAGGAAACGCGGGACTTGGAGCAGGACGTGACGAATATGATACATGAGATCGGGGTGCCGGCACATATCAAGGGGTATCAATATTTGAGAGAGGCCATTATGATGTCCGTGGAAGACCCAACCATGATCAGTTCCATCACAAAGATCCTATATCCGACCATAGCCAAGCGTTTTCAGACCACTTCCAGCCGTGTGGAGCGCGCGATCCGCCATGCCATCGAGGTGGCCTGGAGCAGGGGGCGCATGGAGACTTTGGACGCCCTGTTTGGCTACACAATAGATACAGGCAAGGGGAAACCTACAAATTCGGAGTTTATTGCGCTGATTGCGGACAAAATTCGCCTTTCTTATAGAAAATAATCCTTTCCATGGCTTTGATATTAGTGTATAATGTTAATAGCAGATTTAACCTGAATAATGTTTGCGCGGAGGGTTTCAAATGAAAAAGCTTCTTTTTGTAGCATCAGAGGGTGTGCCTTTTATCAAGACCGGCGGTCTGGCGGATGTGGTCGGATCCCTGCCAAAGTACATTGACAAGGAGTATTATGATGTAAGAGTGTTTCTGCCGAAGTATGCCTGTATGAAACAGGAGTACAAGGACAAACTGGAGTATATTACTCATTTCTACATGGATTACAACTGGAAAAACGTGTATGTGGGTATTTTGGAGACGGTGGAGGACGGCGTCCACTACTACTTTATCGACAACGAATATTATTTTAACGGAGATAAAGTCTACAATGACAGTCCCATCTATGAGATCGAGCGATATGCATATTTCTGTAAGGCAGTTCTTTCCTCACTGCCACTGATCGATTTCAGGCCGGATCTGATCCATTGTCACGACTGGCAGACCGGACTGATCCCCGTGTATTTGAAGGAGCGTTTCCAGGGCGGCGATTTTTACAGCGGCATCCGCTCGGTTCTCACGATCCACAACCTGAAATTCCAGGGGAAATGGGATGTCAAGACGGTCAAGAGCCTCACGGGACTTCCGGAGTATTATTTCACACCGGATAAGCTGGAAGCGTACAGAGACGCCAATCTGTTGAAGGGAGGCATTGTGTTTGCCGACGCGGTGACCACCGTGAGCAACACTTATGCGGAGGAGATCAAGACGCCTTTCTACGGCGAGGGATTGGACGGATTGCTGCGCGCGAGAAGCCATGACTTGAGAGGCATTGTGAACGGGATCGACTACGACGCGTTCAATCCGGAGACAGATCCTCACATTGTAAATAAGTATAACGCAGTCAATTTCCGCAAGGAGAAGCTCAAAAATAAAAAGGCGCTCCAGGCGGAGCTGGGACTTAAGGTGGACGAAAAGAAGATGATGATCGGCATCGTCTCCCGTCTGACCGACCAGAAGGGTCTGGATCTGATCGCGTATGTGATGGATGAGCTTTGCCAGGACGATATCCAGTTGGTAGTGCTGGGGACCGGCGATGAGCGCTACGAGAATATGTTCCGCCATTTTGACTGGAAGTACAGTGAGAAAGTATCTGCGAACATTTACTATTCCGATCCGCTGTCCCACAAGATCTACGCCTCCTGCGATGCGTTTTTAATGCCTTCGCTGTTTGAGCCTTGCGGGTTGAGTCAGTTGATGGCGCTGCGCTATGGCACGGTTCCCATTGTCCGTGAGACAGGTGGTCTAAAGGATACGGTACAGCCATATAATGAGTATGAAGGTACAGGTACAGGATTCAGCTTCACCAATTACAACGCGCACGAGATGTTGCGCACGATCCGTTACGCTGAGCAGATCTATTACGACAAGAGACGCGAGTGGAACAAGATCGCGGACCGTGCGATGGCGGCTGATTTTTCATGGAAGGTTTCCGCCGTGAAATACCAGGAGATGTATGACTGGCTGATCGGCTGAGACGAGAGATGGTACCGCTGGAGAGGAACATGGCTGACAAGAAAAACGGCAGCAAGGGTAATAATTTTATAATGCAGGCGGGTATCCTGGCGGCGGCCGGGATCATCAGCAGAGTAATAGGGCTCCTGTACAGGGGCCCTTTAGACAGTGTGATCGGAGAGCTGGGACTTGGGTATTACACCTCCGCCTACAACTATTACACGATCATTCTTCTGATCTCTTCCTACAGTATTCCCTCCGCCATCTCCAAGGTGATCGCGCAAAAGTTGGCGGTGAAGGAATTTCGCAACGCCCATCGGATCTTTTTGTGTGCGCTGGGATATGTGTTGGTGGTGGGCGGCCTGGCCAGTCTGCTTTTGTTTTTGGGGGCAGGATATTTTGTGGAGGAAGAGGCGGTGCCGGTACTTCGGACGCTGGCTCCCACGGTCTTTATCTACGGGATACTGGGGGTGTTGAGGGGGTATTTCCAGGCCCACAGGAGTATGGTGCAGACTTCGGTCTCGCAGATTTTGGAGCAGATTGTCAATGCGGGCGTGACCATCGGCGCGGCCTATCTGTTGATCAAGGTCACTATGGGTTCCATGGAGGTGCCGCCGGATACGCCGGGTCAGGTGGAGAGAGGTGTCGCGGGCGCGGTGGGAAGCGCCATGGGAACCGGCGCGGGCGTGCTTTCGGCGCTGCTTTTTATGTTGGCCATATACGCGCTAAACCGTGGTATGATCCACAGGCGGATCCTGCGCGATAAACATTCGGAAGTGGAGAGTTACGCAAAGATCGCAAAGACGATCACAGCGGTCGTAACCCCTTTTATCCTGAGTACGGCGGTCTATAATCTGAGCGGAACCGTCAACAATAAACTGTATATGGACATCTATCCTGCCGTGCGGGGATTGGATACGGTGTCTGTCACGACCAAGTGGGGGATTTTTTCCAAGGCGTTGACGATCTCCAATATTCCCATCGCTTTCGCCTCAGCGATGGCGTCCGCCATTATGCCCACCGTGGCGCAGCTGATCGCGGCTGGGGATATCGAAGGGGCGAAGGAAAAGATTGGGATGGCGGTGAAGACCACCATGATGATCTCCATACCCTGCGGCGCGGGACTTTTGGTGTTGGCGGAGCCGGTGGTAAAGCTGCTCTTTCCAAGCACGCCGGCGGATTCTCTCAAGATGGCGGGCGTGCTTTTGATGACGCTCTCTTTGTCGGTGATATTTTACGCGCTGTCTACCTTAAACAGCACGATCCTGCAAGGGTTGGGCAAGATCAACGCACCCATCATCCATGCGGCGGCGGCGTTGGTGATTCAGACTGTGACGGCGTGTCTGCTTTTGTTTTACACGGACTTGGATCTATACAGCATCGCCATTGTGAACACGCTGTACTCGGGCATTATGTGTGTGCTCAATCAAGCTGCCGTGCGGCGCGCGATCGGATATCGGCAGGAGATTGTGCACAGTTTTCTCATTCCGGCAGTCGCCGCTGTCTTTATGGGAGCCATGGCCTGGGCGGTCTATGAAGGGGTTTATCTCCTTACACAGTCTATGTCCATAGCGGTGATTCCTGCCATCCTCTCGGCTGTGTGCGTGTATTTTGTTATGCTGATCGCGATGCGGGGGATTACGGAGTCTGAGCTTAGAAGTATCCCCAAGGGATATCTGTTGGTAAAGATAGCAAAGAAATGTCATTTGATGCGATAACGGCAGGGATTAGTCCTCCACCTGCCGTATCCCGGAGATATCGCTGTCTATCACCATGGAATAATTGGTGTAGTATACCACAAAACCCGGTTTTGCACCGTTTGGCTTTTTGACTTGCTTTTTTGGTACATAATCGATTTCCACCTTTTCTTGGTCCCGACCTTTGGAATAGTAGGCGGCGAGCCTGGCAGCTTCCTCAAAGGTCTGATCCGGCAGCGTGTCCGCTCCGTCCAATTTCACGATCACATGGGAACCGGGAATCTTCTTGGCATGGAACCACCAGTCGTTGCCTGTGGCAAAGCGGAAGGTGAGTTCGTCGTTCTGAAAATTATTTTTCCCCACATACATATGAAAACCGTCGCTGCTGATATAGTGGAAGGGTTTGCTGGAGATTTTGGTCTTTTTTGTGCCGCCCTTTCGGCGGATATAGCCGCTCTCTATGAGCTCCTCCTTGATCTGTGCCAGATCTTCCTCCGCGAGGACGATGTCCAGGGAAGCGCTGACGGATTCCAGATGGTCGATCTCCGACTTGACTGATTTGGTCAATTCCGAGAGCGCCTCGTAAGTACGCTTCATTTTTCCGTATTTCTCAAAATATCGCTTGGCGTTTTCCCCCGCGGAGAGCGTGGGATCCAAAGGGATCGTGATCATCTCGTCCGTGTAGTAATTTAAGGCTTGAAAGGTTTTGGCGCCCGCTTCGGCGCTGTAGCCGTAAGTGTTTAAAAGTTCGCCGTAGATGCGGTAGGTATCGCGCTTTTCGGTGTCCTGCATCTGATGCATCTGTAGATCGTACTTTTTTACATTGCGCTCTAACGCGGTCTGTACGATCCGACGCAGGTCGGCGGACTTTTGACGGATGCGGGAGAGCGCGTTTTTTTCTGCATAAAAACGCTCCAACAGCAAAGAGATGGAATCGCAGGGTATGAGCCTATCCTCGCCCTTTTCGTAGAGGGAGAGCGGAAAGGCTGCAAATTCAACCGGACGGGATCTGGTGTAGGCAATGCAGGGAGCAAAGCGTTCCGCTTTGATATCGCTCACAAGCTGCTTGATCACAGCAAACAAAGCTCTATTATCCGATTCGGTCAACGTGGCCGTGGAACTGTCTCCGTCCAGACCTGCCCGATAGCACATCTCCTGTGCCAGTACAGGTGAGATACCGGTAAAACTGCCGTAGAGCGCTTTAAAGAGAGGTCGGGATCCGGCAGATAAAATATTGCATAGACCAATATAGTCAATGGACAGCATGTCCTGTTTATGCTGGGTCTCAGCGATGAAGTAGGGTTTGCCGGGAAGGACCTCCCGCACGCTGCTGACGGCGGCGGACACCCGTTTGATGCTGTCAATGATCTGAAAGTTCTCATCGCAGAAGATGATATTGCTGTGCTTGCCCATGATCTCGATGACCAGCGTCTTGTGCTTGAGATCACCCATCTCGTCCAAATGTTCCACCTCGATGTGTAGGATTCGTTCCAGACCCGGCTGAGAGATGGCGGTAATGCGCCCGTTCTGGAGATGCTTGCGAAGGAGCATACAGAAGTTGGGGGCGGTCATGGGACTGGTTTTATTGCTTTCCGTCAGATAGATTAGGGGCAAGGATGCCTCCGCTGAGAGAAAGAGACGTTTCTGTCCCGTCGCACACTTGACGGTGAGCAGCAACTCGTCGCTCTCCGGCTGCGCGATCTTGGAAAGTCTTGCGCCCAGCAGTTCTTTTCGCAGTTCCGCCGCCACAGCGGCTATCGTAACACCGTCAAATGCCATGGTTCATACCTCGTTTTCATTATAATCGTGCCGGAATCGGCAACGGAATCATTGTAGCAGATTTTGGAGGAGAGTTCAACCGGAGGGTAACAGTTCAGCCAAGATCGTAGCGAGTGTCATTGTGCGGATGGTATCTTCCAACGCAGACACGCTTTCGCTGCACCTCGCTCGTAGCGGTACATAAGCTGCCAAAGTACGGCAGTATAGTCAACGTAGTTGACTATTAGTACCGACGGCTCGCTAGCGTCTGCTTTGGAAGATATCATCCGCACAATTCGGATCACAGCAATCGTTAAAATCGTTTGACATGCCAGTAATTTACTTCGCCGGAGCTAAATTACTGGCAATGTCGAGTGGTCTTGCAGAATGTTGTAATCCGGATTGTAGGGAGGGGATACTTGTAGAATTGTGGGATACAGGAGCATAGGTTACAGAGAAGGCTTTCTGTGGCGTGAGTCAGATGTGGAGATGAGACTCCGGCAATGCCCGTCCAATGGCGGGCATTGCCGTGCATGAGGCTCATCGGAACGCTTATCTGGCCGTCACAGAAAGCCTTCTCTGTAACCTATGCTCCGTCCCGAAGTCGAAACCACAATCTCTTTATGGCTGAACTGTTACGCCGGATGCGAGAAAATGGCTTTTCACCCTTGACGCTGGTGGAAAGATATTCTATAATTAAATAGAGTATGCGGATAAGTACGTTCCACCGCATGGATGGGAGCACCTATGATAAAGAGTATGACCGGATTCGGCAGAAGCGAGATTGCTGAGAACAACCGAAAATTTACGGTGGAGATCAAGTCGGTCAATCACCGGTATCTGGATGTCAACATGAAGATGCCCAAGAAGCTGAACTATTTTGAGGCGGCGATCCGCGGTGAATTGAAGCAGTACATCTCCCGCGGCAAGGTGGATATTTTCATCAGCTATGAGGATTACAATGAAAAGACATCCGCGGTCCGATACAACAGGGCTCTGGCGGAGGAGTATCTGAAATATCTGCGCCAGATGGCAAAAGAGTTTGGATTGGACGATGATGTGCGGGTATCCACTCTCTCCAAGTATCCGGATGTGCTGACCATGGAGGAGCAGACGGAGGACGAGGAGGAGCTTTGGAAGCTGTTGCAGCGCGCGGTGGAGACGGCTGCGAAGATGTTCGTGCAGACACGTGTGGACGAGGGCGAACATCTCAGGGATGACTTGATGGAAAAGCTGGATGTCATCGGTAAGTCTGTGGACTTTATCGAAGAGCGCTCGCCCCAGATCGTAGCGGAACACCGCAGACTGATGGAGGAGAGAGTGCGGGAGCTTTTGGCGGATGTCTCCGTGGATGAGAGCAGGCTTTTGACAGAGGTTGCGATCTTTGCGGATAAGGTCTGTGTGGACGAGGAGTTGGTGCGTCTGCGCAGCCATATCGAGACCATGAAAAACACCCTCAGAGAAGGCGGCAGCATCGGCAGGAAGCTTGATTTCCTGGCGCAGGAGATGAACCGCGAGGCCAATACCATCCTGTCAAAGTCCAATGATCTGGAAGTTTCCGGCTGTGGTATTGAGCTCAAGACAGAAATTGAGAAAGTACGCGAACAGATACAGAATATAGAGTGACGGTTTGGAGCGAGAGCATGAGCAGATTGATTCACATCGGTTTTGGCAACATTGTAAATACAGATAAGCTGATTGCGATCGTCAGTCCTGATTCCGCGCCCGTCAAGCGGATGGTACAGAATGCGAAGGAGACCGGCGCGGCAGTGGACGCTACCCAGGGGCGCAAGACCAAGTCCGTACTTGTGATGGAAAACGGACAGGTGGTGCTCTCCGCCCTGCTTCCCGAGACGATAGCCGGACGCGCCAGAACCGGACAGGAGGAAGCGGAGGAGTCCGATGAGGAGTAAAGAATAAAAGAAGTGTTTTGAATGAAGAGGAGATTATGGAAAGGAGCAGAGAGAAATGTTACATCCATCCTACAGTGATTTGATGAAAGTAGTAAACAGTGAAGTAGAAGAGGGAGAGACTCCCGTAGTCACCAGCAGATATTCGATTGTCATGGCGACAGCCAAGAGGGCAAGACAGTTGATATCGGGAGACGAAGCCTTGGTGGACGGCAAGGAGGGGAAACCCTTGTCGGTTGCCGTGGAGGAACTTGACGCAGGCAAGATCAAGATCCTGAGTGAAAATGAGGACGAAGACGCGCAGGATGTACAAGATATACAGGAAAAACAGGACGAGCAGGAGAGCCTGTGATAGGGTTAACGAAGAACAAGTAGCTGGCGTGCAGGACTCCAGCTACTATTTGTATCGACAGACAAGATCCGAAAGATAGACAGAGGTTTTTATGAAATTGTTATTTGTCTCCCTCGGCTGTGACAAGAATCTGGTGGATTCTGAGAAGATGCTTGGCATACTGCGGGAAAGAGGATATGAATTTACGGACGATGAGGCGGAAGCCGATATTGTGGTGGTGAATACCTGTTGTTTTATAGGTGACGCCAAGGAAGAAAGTATCAACACCTTGTTGCAGATGGGCGAACGTAAAGGTTTGGGACAGATAAAAGCGTTGATCGTCTCGGGTTGTCTGGCGGAGCGCTATCGGGAGGAGATTCAGCGAGAGATTCCGCAGGTGGACGCGATCTTGGGCACTACCGCCATCGACGGTATCGCGGACGCGGTGGAGGAGGTCTTAAACGGTCGGGCACGCAATCGTTATCGTGACATCGACGAAGCGCCTTTGGCGGGCGGCAATCGTATCGTCACTACCGGAGGACATTTTGCGTATTTGAAGATCGCGGAGGGTTGTGACAAGCGTTGCACCTATTGTATCATTCCCAAGGTGCGCGGGAGCTATCGCAGCGTGCCCATGGAAGCCTTGCTTGAGGAAGCTTTCACGCTGGCCTCCTCGGGCGTGAAGGAATTGATCCTGGTGGCACAGGAGACTACCCTGTACGGTGTGGATCTTTACGGGGAAAAGAGGCTGCCCCAATTACTGCGGGAGTTGGCGCAGATAAAGGGCATAAACTGGATTCGTCTTTTGTACTGTTACCCGGAGGAGCTTACGGAGGAGCTGCTTGATACGATCGCGGAGGAACCCAAGGTATGTCACTATTTGGATATTCCCATCCAGCACGCCTCCGACCCGATTTTGAAGCGGATGGGGCGCAGGACCAGCCAGAAGGAGCTGCGCGCTATGATCGGCAGGCTGCGGGAGAGGATTCCCGACATCTGTCTGCGGACCACCCTGATCACCGGTTTTCCAGGGGAGACACAGGAAGATTACGAGGAATTGTACCGTTTCGTGAACGAAATAGAATTTGACAGGCTGGGCGTTTTCCCGTACTCTCAGGAGGAGGATACGCCGGCGGCGGATATGCCGGATCAAGTAGAGGAGCAGATAAAGCTTGCCCGCAGGGACGAACTGATGGAGCTGCAGCAGGCGATCGCCTTTGAACGCGCCGAGGATATGGTGGGGCGCGTGCTCACCGTCATGGTGGAGGGCAAGGTGGCGGACGAAGATACCTATGTGGCGCGGACGTATCGAGATGCTCCCAACGTGGACGGTTATCTGTTTCTCAATACCTCAGCGAATCTGATGACAGGCGATTTTGTGAAGGTGCAGGTCACGGATGCCAACGAATATGATCTGATTGGAGAATTATATGATGAGTAAAATGAATCTGCCCAACAAACTGACGGTTTTTCGCGTGATTTTGATCGTTCCCTTTGTGATCCTGCTCTTGGGCGGCAATGCGGGATGGTTTGGGAATAATTTATTGATCCCGAATATGGCGGCTTTGGCAGTTTTTATCGTGGCGAGCCTGACGGATCTTTTGGACGGCAAGATCGCCCGCAAATATAATCTGGTCACCAATTTTGGAAAGTTTATGGATCCTTTGGCGGATAAACTGCTTGTCTGCGCGGCGTTGGTCTGCCTGGTAGATATGGGGCGTATCCCCTCCTGGGTGGTCATCATCATCATCAGCAGAGAGTTTGTCATAAGCGGTTTCCGCCTGGTGGCTTCCGACAACGGTGTGGTCATCGCGGCGAGTTATTGGGGCAAATTCAAGACGACCTTCCAGATGGTGATGGTCTGCCTGATGATCTCGGGGTTACAGTTTTTGTTTCCCTGGGTGAAGGCGTTGACGGATCTGGTCATGTGGGCGGCGCTGGCGCTCACTGTGATCTCGCTGGCTGATTATCTGCTCAAGAATAAAGATGTGATGAAAGATACCAAATAGCGAAGCGTTTGTGAGGAAAGAAGGGTATAAGGATGACGGTTGAACTGATCAGTGTAGGTACGGAGCTTTTGCTGGGCAATATCGTAAACACCAATGCGGCGTATCTGTCGGAGAAATGCGCCGGACTGGGACTGTCCTGTTATTTTCAATCTGTGGTGGGAGACAATGAGGAGCGACTGTCCATGGTGCTTAAGAGCGCCATGGAGCGTTCGGATATTGTGATCCTCTCGGGCGGCTTAGGCCCCACGGAGGACGATCTGACCAAGGAGACTGCGGCAAAGGTCTGCGGGCGCAGGCTTTGCATGGATGAAAACAGCAAAAAGCGTATCCGTGAATATTTTGCCGGCAAGGGAGTAGAGCCCACGGAGAACAACTGGAAACAGGCGCAGGTGCCGGAGGGCGCCATCGTTTTAGACAATGACAACGGTACGGCCCCGGGGATCATTATTGAGGAGGAACGTGCGAAAGTGATTCTGCTTCCGGGACCTCCCGGAGAGCTGATCCCCATGTTTGAGGAGAAGGTGGAGCCTTATTTGAATGGTTTGACCGAAGGAGTCATTGCATCTCAGACCGTGAAGATCTGCGGCGTGGGGGAGAGTCAGGCGGAGACTATGGTGAAGGACCTGATCGACAGTCAGGACAATCCTACCATCGCTACCTATGCCAAGTCCGGCGAGGTTCATATCAGGGTGACCGCCTTCGCGGAGAGCGGGAAGGAAGCACGCAAGTTGATCAAACCGGTCGTGAAAGAGTTAAAGAGTCGTTTCGGGTATGACATCTATACCACGGAGGAGGAGACCACACTGGAGAAGGCGGTGGTGGAGCTTCTAGCGGCCAACAAGCTGTCTTTGGTCTGTGCGGAGTCCTGCACGGGCGGTATGCTTTCCGCAAGGTTGGTCAATGTGCCGGGGGCGTCGGATGTGTATAAGGGCGGATTTATCACTTATTCCAACAAGGCAAAGAGGAAGTCTCTGGGCGTCAAAAAAGCTACACTTCAAAAACATGGCGCCGTGAGCAAGCAGACCGCGGAGGAGATGGTAAAGGGAGCGGCGTTTATAACCAAAGCGGACGTGACGGTGGCCGTGACCGGCATAGCCGGACCGGACGGCGGCACGGAGGACAAGCCCGTGGGGTTGGTGTATATCGCCTGCAATGTCAAGGGCAATGTGACAGTGAAGGAGTATCGTTTTAAAGGCAACCGGGACAGAGTGAGAGAGTCCTCTGTGTCGGCGGCGCTGGTGTTGCTGCGGAGCTGTATTTTGGAGTATTTTAGTAAAGTGACATTTGGGAA